>DASTBA010000085.1:0-13296 GCA_035712285.1 Gemmatimonadales bacterium
CGGATGCAACGTCTCGTCGCGGTTCTTGCCGCTTCCCTGTTCCTCGTTACCCCGGTGCGGCTCGCCGCGTCCCAGGGACAGCGTGCCGATACCTCGTTCGATGTGTCCGTCGATCGGCCCGTGTATCGGGACACCCACCCTCTGGTGCTCTTCGACGAAGGGCACAACAACAGGCACGGAGTGAGCTCCACCTATGGACCGTTCGCCCGCCTCCTCGAGAACGACGGGTACATCGTGCGTCCGGATTCGGCCGCCCGCTTCAGCGAGGAGCGCCTCGCCGGGGTGCGCGTACTGGCCATCGTGAATGCGATGGGCCCGCGCGAGAAGCGGGACAGTCCGGCATTCGGGACGGAAGAGATCGCCCTCGTGCGGAGCTGGGTGCGGCAAGGCGGCTCCCTGCTCATCGTCACGGATCACTACCCCTTTGGCGACGCCGTCGCCCCGCTGGCCGCCGCCTTCGGTGTGCAGGTGGGACGAGGCGTGGTGGAGGACTCGATCGGGTTCGATCCCGCTTCGCCCGATCATACACGGCTCGAGTTCAGCGTCGCCGACGGGCGCCTGGGGCGCCACCCGATCACCACCGGATGGGATGGCCGCACCGCCGTGCGACGTGTCGTGACGTTCACCGGCACCTCACTCGTGGGGGACACCATGGCCGTTCCGCTCCTGCAGCTCTCCCGCGGCGCGCTCGACCTGGAGCCGCACGTGCGGGTGACCGTCGAGGGCGACCAGCGCCGGACACGCGTATCGTACGGCAACGGCGTCCCCGCCTACGGCCGCGCACAGGCCCTGGCGCTGAGGTACGGCCGCGGCCGGGTGGTGGTCATCGGGGAGGCCGCGTGTCTGACCGCGCAGATCGACGGCGACGGGTCGCCATTCGGCATGAACGTGCCCGGCAACGACAACAAGCAGTTCGTCCGCAACACCATGCGCTGGCTGGCGGGAGGATAGGCCGCCCGGCAGGGGCTCGACCCGCGCCATGAGCGGTGCCCTCGATGACAAGCTCCGCCTTCTCGCTCGCTCGGCGGCGGCCGGGGATGACCGGGCCTTTACCGCGCTCGTCCGGGAGCTCCACGCGAAACTCTTCCGGTGGGCCCTGGTACGCACCGGGGATCCGGACGGCGCCGACGATCTGGTGCAGCGCACGCTCGTGCGAGTGCACCGGGGACTGCGGCAATATCGCGGTGAGTCGAGTGTATCCACGTGGATCTTTCGCATCATGACGCGGCTGGCGAACGATGCAGCGCGCAAGGATCTTCGCCGGCGGGAGCTGCTCGCCGGCATGGCAACGGACACGGAAGCTCCTGAGGGCGATGCAGGGCTGCATCCCGCCCACGCGATCCACGCGTCGGATGCCGTCAGGCGGATCGGTGCGCTCCTGACCGAGTTGCCGGCGCGGCAACGGGAGATCTTCAACCTCGTGGACCTCGAAGGCATCAGCCCGCAGGAGGCGTCGCAAATGCTCGACATGGAGCCCGCGACCGTTCGCGCTAACCTGTTCAAGGCCAGGCGCACGCTGCGTGCGCGTCTCCTTGCGGAGGGATTCACCGGGAGCCTGGAGGGGTGATCATGCCGGAAGGGCGGGATTGTGCCATGGCCGAGGAGGCGCTCATGGAACTGAGCGTCAGCAGCCTGGCCGAAGCGCCGGAGTCGCTGCGGGCGCACCTGGCCACGTGCGCCAGGTGCACGGCCCGGATGGAGCGCATCCGCCAGGCCGAGCGCGCGATGCACGATGGGCTCGGTGCCGTGAGATCCGGGCGCTATCCCGATGAGCTCGCGCGGGAAGTCCTGGCGATCTCGCGGTCGCAACGTGGGCCCTGGCGCGTGCCCGGGACCCTGCGGATCGCCGGGATCGCCGCCGGCACTTCGACCATCAGTGCCATGGCGGCAGGGCTGGTGCTGTACCTGCTGCTGCCGCGGATGGAGCAGGCGGCCGCTGTTGCGCCACAACCCCACCAAGCGACGCTCATTCTGGCATCGAGCAGCGTCGTGCTTCTGCAGGATGACCGCGTCGTGGTCGTCCTTGCCTCACGGCGATGACCCGGCACCTCGACCACGATATCTCATCGGACGCCGCGCCAGGCGGGTACCGGGCGCCGGCGCCGGTGCCAGGCCTATGGCGGACCGTGCTCGTGAGCGCGAGCATCGGGGCCCTGCTCGGCGCCATCCTGGTGATCACGTTCTGGTCGCTCAGCGGCTCCGCGCGCAGGCAGCGGTTGGCGGTGCGGACGGTGCCGCTCACCCGGCTCACGGTGGATGATGCCATGGCGCTCCTCACGCCGTACATCACCTCGGAAGGAGGCGCCGTGTTCCGCGCGGGGTCGGGTGTACCCGCGATCACGCTCCGGGAGAAGCAGGAGCGGATGGACAGCCTGGTGCGCCTCTTGCGCGAGTATGATCACCCGCCGTCGTCGGTCACGCTGACCCTGAAGACCCTGATCGCCGAGGACCACGGAGGCCTGGCCGACGAACTGAAGCCCCTGGCGGCCATCCTCGCCCCCTTCGCCGAATCCGGCGGGCTCCGGGTCGCGTCGAGCGGGACCGTGAGCGGCGCCGAGGGCCAGACGATGATGACGCAGCTCGGGAGTGGCCTGGACGCGGTCGTCGTGACCGTCGAGGTCGTGAGCGCTCAGACGCGCGACTCGGCGCTCGCGGTCCGCCTGCGCGTGGGTGTCGGCCGGCCCGGTGAGCCGGGCCCCTCGCTGCGCACGGACATCACGGTCCCGCTGGGGCGTAGCCTGGTGCTCGGGACCGCCACGTCCGGGACCGCGACCCCGCTGCCGCTCCTGCTCCTCACGCCGACCAGGATCGGCCCGTGACGTGCACGCCACGCATGGCACGCATGATCGGGAGCGCAGGAGCCACACGAGCCCTGCCGGCCAGGAAACGTTCGCATTCCGCCCGGTGTGCGGTGTTACCGATCAACCCGGTCTGTACCAGCGCGCTACCTGACAAGCGCTTGCAGCCGCCCCGCAGCTGAAGCGCATGGCATGAGCCCGCAGCCGGCATTGACGAGCCCGTGCGTATGTGATTACATTGTAGTTACACGCATGGAGGCCTCCCATGAAGACCCGGCTGATCCGGATCGGCAATTCCCGCGGGATCCGGCTCCCGAAACCCCTGATCGACTCGGTCGGCCTGGTGGAGGACGTCGAGCTCGAGGTTCGGGCGGACGCCCTGGTGATCCGCGCCAGCCATGGCCCGCGTCCGGGGTGGGCGGAGGCCGCCGCCGCACTGGCGGCGAGCAGCGAAGCCGGCCTGCTGGACGCGCCGACGCCCACCCGGTTCGATGACGCGGACTGGACGTGGTAGCGGCCGGCGCAGTCCATCGGGGCGAGGTCTATCTGGTGGCGCTCAACCCGACACGCGGCCGGGAAATCCGGAAAGCCCGGCCGTGCCTGATCGTGTCGCCGGACGAGCTGAACGCCCATCTCGACACGTTTATCGTGGCACCGCTGACGACCGGGTCGCATCCCTACCCCTTTCGCATGGCCTGCCGCTTCGGCAGCAAGACGGGGCACGTCGTGCTCGACCAGATCCGTACGGTCGATCGCGCACGTCTGGTGCGTCGCCTCGGCCACCTCACGCCTGCCGTGGAAGCCAAGGCGCTCGGGATCTTGCAGCAGATGTTCGCGCCATAGGCCGCGGTCTAACCCGGCGCTTGCAGCTGGCTGGGCAGCGGCCTCCGCTGGCAAGGACGATCCGGTGAATTCGCCACGCGCCTCCTTTCCGATACGTCTCTTCAAGACGCAACGCGACTGGGCTTCGTGGCTGGGGAAGAACCACGGAGCATCGTCCGGCGTATGGTTGCAGCTCGCGAAGAAGGCGGCGGATGCCGAGTCTGTTTCCTACGAGGAAGCCGTCGAAACGGCGCTTTGCTTTGGCTGGATCGACGGGCAGAAACAGGCCCACGACCAGCAGTACTGGCTCCAGAAGTTCACGCCACGTGCGAAGAAGAGCGTCTGGTCAAGAATCAACAAGGCGAAGGCGCTTGCGCTGATCGAGGCGGGAAAGATGATGCCGGCCGGACTTCGTGAGGTTGAGCGCGCCCAAAGCGATGGGCGCTGGAAGGCCGCCTATGACTCGGCCGGCCAGGCGACGGTACCAGGGGATCTTCAGGCTGCCCTGAATGCCAATCGGCGGGCCAGGGACTTCTTCGGTACCCTCGACAGCCGGAATCGATACGCCATCCTGTTCAGGATCCAGACCGCAAGGAAGGCTGAAACGCGCGCGCGAAAAATTGCGCAGTTCGTGCAGATGCTGGAGCGCCATGAGAAAGTGCATTCGTGACCGGCGCCTTGCGCGAACCTACTGCGAAGCCGCGAACCCGCACTGCGCCTTCTCCATGTCGATCTGCTTGGTGATGCGGGTGGCGTTCTCGGAGTAGGCCTGCGTCACGGAGCCGTGATTGACGGTCTTGCCGCGCAACGGACTCACGGCTTCGCAGAGGTGGAAGACATGCGGCGTGGAAGACCTCCTGGCCCCGTTCTCCGGGGCGATCCAGTACACCACGTCGCGGCCGGCCGGGTTTGCGGAGTCCTTCGTCGCTGCCAGGACGGTCTGGGCGTCCCTGGCGATGTCCTGCGCCTGGGCGGCGACCTCGGGTGAACAGGCGGTGGTCGGCTCGTGCGCCTTGATCTGGGCGGCGCACTGATTCATGTCCCTGGTGTACTGCTCGACCGACGGCGGGTTGTAACTCACCCCGATCAGCGTGGCGACCACCGCCAGCACGGCGCCAACGCCGCCGGCAATCTTCTTGTTCTTCGGGTCCAGGTCCTTGTCCATGAAGATCAGGACCACCAGCGGGACGAAGGCGACCAGCGTGATGATCGCGCCGAGCTGATTCTGGATGAAGAACCTGAACTTCTCGGACTCGCGGGCCGGATCCTGCCTGTTGGCCGCCTTCCACATGAGGCTGCCGGCAATCGCGAAGATCGCGATGCCGACCAGGAGGCCGATCAGCAGCGCAAGGTTGCCATGATCGAACGTGTGCCTGTAGAGCAGGACGATCCCGGCCACCTCACCGCCGATGGCGACGATCCACGAGAGCACGGCGAGGATGCGAAGGCGCCTGGCGGAAGATTTCTGGCCGTGCGTCGCACGCCAATCCTTGGTGACGTCGGCCCCGGCGGCCGGCTTGTCGTCGGGCATGTTCACGCCTCCCGTAGTGGACCTCGCGAAAACGCACACACGACCTTCAGGGTCAGTCCCAAATTACCGCCACTCGGCGGTGGTGTCGAGTTGCAGCCGCGACGCACCTGCGATACGTGCGTCAGTGAGGGAGCCGGTTGCAGCGGGCGGTCCGCCCGGCCAACTTGGACCAGGGACATCAGCCACTGCTCTCCCCTCGATCGGCTCGCTGGTCGAGGTCCTGTACCTGGATGCGTCACGGTTGCCGCCGCCTGAGGCGGTCATTCAACCCTCGCACTGACACATGGCCGAGAACAAGACCCAGCGCACCACGGCGAGCGTCCCGGCGTTTCTGGCCGGGATCGCCGATCCTGGCCGGCGAAAGGACGCCAAGGCGCTCGCCGCGCTCATCCGGAAGGCCACCGGCGAGCGGCCGGCAATGTGGGGCTCGAGCATCGTCGGCTACGGCCAGACCACCTATCGCGGAAGCCGCGGGCGGGAGGTCGAGTGGTTTCCGGTGGGCTTCTCGCCGCGCAAGGCGGCGCTGGTGCTCTACCTGATGGGTGGCCTCAAGGCACACGCCGGATTGCTGGCCAGGCTCGGCCCGCATCGAGTCGGCGGCGGCTGCCTCTATCTCCGCAGTCTCGACCAGGTCGATCTCGAGGTCCTGGCACGTCTCGTCGCGCTCTCGGCCGGGAGCAATCGGCACGTGTCCGCAGGTGATGCCGGCAAGGGCAGTTCACGCCGGCGCGCGGTCTAGGTCATGCCGCGACCCCTTCGCTATTCCATCAACGTCACGCTGGACGGCTGCTGCGATCATCGCGCCGGCATCGCGGACGAGGACCTGCATCGTCACGCTGTCGAGAACCTCGAGCGGGCGGATGCGCTGCTCTTCGGCCGCGTGGTCTACGGGATGATGGAGGAAGCGTGGCGGCCGGTGGCGGAGACCGGAGACCGGCCCGAGTGGATGGCCGATTGGATGGTCCCCTTTGCCAGGACGATCGACGCCGCGAAGAAATACGTCGTGTCGAGCACCCTGGATCGTGTGGACTGGAACGCCGAGCTCGTTCGCGGGGACCTGGAGCAGGCCGTCCGGGCGCTCAAGCAGGCGCCGGGCAGGGGACTGCTCACCGGAGGGGTGACGCTCCCGCTGGCGCTGGCGGAGCGGGGGCTGATCGATGAATATGAGTTCGTGGTGCATCCACGGGTGGCCGGCCACGGGCCGACGCTGTTCGCGGGACTGTCGAAGCGCCTCGACCTGAGGCTCGTGAGCCGGCTGGAGTTCGGCTCCGGGGCGGTGGCGATGCGCTATGAGCCGAAGCGGTAGCCATCAGGCCCGTGGCCGCACCGGCACCACCAGGATCTCCACCTTCTCCGCGGCCCGAATGGGCTGCCATTCACCCGGGAGGTTCCCATGCCGTACGTCGACGGATACGTGTTGCCGGTGCCCAGGCGGAAGCTGAAGGCCTACCTCCGCATGGCCCGGATGGGAAAGAGAATGTGGATGAAGCACGGCGCGCTCGACTACAAGGAGTGCGTCGGGGACGACCTCAAGGTGAAGTGGGGCGTGCCGTTCACGAAGATGATGAAGCTGAAGCCGGGCGAGACGGTGGTCTTCGCCTACGTCGTGTTCAAGTCGCGGGCCCATCGTGACCGCGTCAACGCCAGGGTCATGAAGGAGATGGCCAACATGGGCGAGATGCCGGAAATGCCGTTCGACGCGAAGCGCATGGTCTACGGCGGGTTCAGCGCGGTCGTCAGCGCGTAGCCGGTATTGCACCACGTTGCCACCCGATTGCTTCGCCCGCCACCGGCGGGCTCGCAACGACACGCGGTTCAACCGCGTCTATTCTTTCCCTCCCTCCGTCCGGGCAGAGTCATGACTCTGCCCGAGCGCGACCTCGAGCTCAAGCCATCCACGACCCACGACCCACGACTCATGACCAGCCAACCCACCCTCGACCCGCCCGACTGGAACGAGCTCCGCGCCCTCGGCCACCGCATGGTGGACGAGATGATGACGTATCTCGAGACCGTGCGCGACCGCCCCGTCTGGCAGCGGATGCCGGACGAGGTGCGGGGCCGCTTCGCCGGCCCGGCGCCTCGCCGGCCCGAGGGGGCGGAGCAGGCCTACGCCGACTTCGTGCAGGACGTGCTGCCCTATCCCACCGGCAATATCCATCCCCGTTTCTGGGGCTGGGTGATGGGCAACGGCACCCCGTTCGCGGCACTCAGCGAGATGCTCGCGGCCACGATGAACCCGAACGTGGGTGGCGCCGACCACGCCGCCAACCTGGTGGAAGCGCAGGTGATCGAGTGGTGCAAGGAGATCACCGGCTACGCGCGGGAATCCACCGGCATTCTGGTCTCCGGCGGCTCGATGGCGAACCTCGTCTGCCTCGCCGTGGCGCGGAATGCCATGGCCGGGTTCGACATCCGGAAGCTCGGCGTCTCGGGCGCCCGGCGGCCGATGACGCTCTATGCCTCCAGCGAAACCCACAGCTCGGTGCAGAAGGCGATGGAGCTGCTCGGCCTGGGCGACGACGCCTGCCGCCGGATCCCGGTGAACGACCAGTATGAAATGGACCTGGCCGAGCTCGAGAAGGCGATCGGCGAGGACCGCGCCGCCGGCCGCCAGCCATTCTGCGTGGTCGGGAACGCCGGCACCGTCAACACCGGCGCGATCGATGATCTTGCATCCCTCGCCGAGCTCTGCCGGCGGGAGAAGCTCTGGTTCCACGTGGATGGCGCATTCGGCGCGATTGCCGCGCTGGATCCGGAGTACCGTGCCCGGCTCCGCGGGATGGAGCAGGCCGATTCACTGGCGTTCGACCTGCACAAGTGGATGTACCTGCCCTACGAGGCGGGGTGCGTGCTGGTGCGGCATCCCGAGGCGCACCGTGCCGCCTTCTCGCTCACGCCGGGGTATCTCACCCATGCCACCCGCGGCACCGCGGCGGGCGATCTCTGGTTCTCGGAGCTCGGGCCCCAGCTGAGCCGGGGCTTCCGGGCACTCAAGGTGTGGATGTGCATCAAGGAGCACGGGCTCGACCGGTTCGCCGAGCTGGTGCGCGGCAACATCGCGCAGGCGCGCCATCTCGCATCGCTCGTTGAACGGGAGCCGGAACTCGAGCTGCTGGCGCCGGTGCCGCTCAACATCGTGTGCTACCGGTATCGTGCCGCCGGGCTGGACGAGGACGCCTTGAATGAACTCAACGCGGAACTGCTGATCCGGCTGCAGGAAAGCGGGGTCGCCGTGCCATCCAACGCGATGCTGAACGGGCGCTACGCCCTCCGGGTGGCGAACACCAATTACCGGAGCACCAGCGAGGATTTCGACCTGCTGGTGCGGGAGACGGTGCGGGTGGGTCGACGGCTGAAGGCTGGAGGCTGAACGCTGTCACTCTGAGGCCGCCCTGCGGCCGAAGAGGCGGAGCTCGGCCAAGGCTCCGGCCCCCTCGCTGCGCTCGGGGTGACAACTCCTTCGGGTGGGCCGTATCTTTACTCGCGTCTCGCGTCTCGCGTCTCGCGTCCCTAACCCCTACCCCCATGCGCCCATCTCTCGTCGTCAGCGTCCTCGCCCTCGTCGCCGCTCCTCTCGTGGCCCAGGAGCGCGCGACCGTCACCATCGCCCGCGCCACGCCCGACCAGGTCCAGCAGGCACTGACGGCGGAACTCGCGCCGCAGAAGTTCGAGGCGGCCAACCACAACAACAAGCACGCCCTGTTCGTGGTGGACCAGGGGCGCCAGATGCGGCCCGACGGCACCGAGCTCAAGGTGCACTACGAACTGGATTTCCGCTGGAAGCCGGCGGGCGACAGTCTCCGTGTCTGGCTCCAGACCGAGTCCATGGTCGGCGTGAGCCGGGACGGCAACGAGATCCGCGCGGAGCGGGACCCGAAAGCCAACCTGTCGTCGTTCCAGACCATCCTGGACAAGGTGAAGGCCAGCCTGGAACAGCCGTCGGACAGCACCGCCAGGCCGTGACCAGCGCCGGCATGCTTCCCTCGAAGCGCATTATGCTGGGCCGGGCCATCCGCCGCCGCTGTCCGGTCTGCGGTGGCGGCGGCCTGTTTCGCCACTGGCTCCACATGAAGCCGAGCTGCCCCACCTGCGGGCTCAACTTTGTCCGCGGCGAGGACGGTTACACCCTCGGCGCCTACTGGTTCAACCTCGCCGCCGCCGAGGGCGTGACCACCGCGAGCATGCTCACCACGGTGATCAGCACCTGGCCCGAGGTGCCGTGGAACGTGCTCCGGTTCACCGGCCCCATCGAGGCGCTGGTCATGCCGTTCATCTTCTTCCCGTTCTCGCGAACGCTGTTCCTGGCGTTCGATCTCTGCATCCGGCCGACGAGGTAGTCGCGGGTCGCAGGTCGGTTGTCACCCTGAGCGCAGCGAAGGGGCCGAAGCCATCCCGGAGCCCCGCCTCTTCGGTCGCTGTGCGGCCTCAGAGTGACAACGCACCCGCCGTCTAGCTGTCCAGCCGCCTGGCCGTCATATTGAAGGCCTTCCACCACAGTCCGGAGTCCCATGTCCACGGCGGCCCGCACCTGCCCCTCGTGCCACAGCACCCTGCCCGACGAGGCGCAGTTCTGCATGCATTGCGGCCAGGCGACGCCCACGGAGCCGGGGGTGCCGCCGCGCACGATGCCGACCGGGGAGTTCGAGGTGGCGAAGGTGCGGCGGGTGCTGGCCGACCGCTACCGGATCGAGAAGGTGATCGGCGAGGGCGGGATGGCCACCGTGTACCTGGCCGAGGACCTGAAGCACAAGCGGCGGGTGGCGGTGAAGGTGATGCGGCCGGAGCTGGCGGCCACCCTCGGCACCGACCGCTTTCTCCGGGAAGTCGAGATCGCCGCGCAGCTGAGCCACCCCCACATCCTGCCGATGTACGACTCGGGCGACGCCGGGGGGATGCTCTACTACGTCATGCCGTACGTGGACGGCGAATCGCTGGCGAACCGGATCCAGCGGGACGGCGAGCTCCCGGTGCCCGAGACCTTGCGGCTGGGGCGGGAAGTCGCGGAAGCGCTGGCCTATGCGCACAAGCGCGGGATCATCCACCGCGACATCAAGCCCGCCAACATCCTGCTGAGCGAGGGACACGCGCTGGTGGCGGACTTCGGCATCGCCCGCGCGCTCGATGCCGAAGGGGAGGCGATCACCCGGACGGGGCTCGCCATCGGGACCCCGCAGTACATGAGCCCGGAACAGTCCACCGGCGACAAGACGGTGGATGCCCGCACCGATATCTATGCGCTGGGGGCCGTGCTCTACGAGATGCTGACGGGTGAGCCGCCCTTCACCGGGCGCTCGCCGCAGGCGGTGGTGGCCCGCAGTCTCACCGAGCGGCCCCGGCCCCTCGCGGCCACGCGGGACGGCCTGCCGCACGGGCTGGAGGAGACGATCAGCAAGGCGCTGGCCCGAACCGCAGCGGATCGGTATCCCACCGCCACGGCGCTGGCCGAGTCCCTCGCCACCGTGGAGACCGGCACACACACACCCGCCCATCCCGGCATGGGCGGCCTGCAGGCCGCCCCTACATCGTCCGCCCGCCTCTGGATCGTCCTCGGCGTCATCGCCTTCCTGGCGCTGGGCGTGGTGGCCTTCATGGCCGGCCGCTGGGGGCTGCCGGTATGGGTGCTCTGGGCGGCGATCGCGCTGGCGGCGTTCGGCGGGGCGATGCTGGTGCTGACGGCCAATGCCGAGAAGCAGCGGCGGAACGGCGTCGTGCCGTCGGGGGTCCGCTCGCAGTTCACCTGGCGCAACGCCGGTCTGGGCGGCATTGCCGCCGTGCTCGCCTGGGCGGTGATGGCCGGTGCGGTGAGTGCCGGCCGATCCGGAGCCGCGGTGACGGGCAGCGGCGGGCAGACGC
The DNA here is from genome assembly GCA_035712285.1 of Gemmatimonadales bacterium. Lineage (GTDB taxonomy): Bacteria > Gemmatimonadota > Gemmatimonadetes > Gemmatimonadales > GWC2-71-9 > CAMLHP01. The sequence continues at coordinate 11,008 of DASTBA010000085.1, forward strand.
ACGTGGCCGTCCTGCCGTTCCAGAACCAGGGCGACAGCGCCAACAACTACGTCGTGGATGGCATCACCGACGAGGTACGCGGCAAGCTCTCGCAGGTGAACGGGCTGGCGGTGATCGCGAGCGCCAGCTCGTCGCAGTATCGCGCATCCCGGCTTCCGCCGGAACAGATCGCGAAGGAGCTGGGATCGCAGTACCTCCTGATGGGCCGGGTGCGCTGGGCGCCGGGTGCGACGCCGGCGTCGAAGCGGGTGCAGGTGGTGGCGGAGCTGGTGAACGGCGGGACCGGTGCCACCACCTGGCAGCAGACCTTCGACGCCGACCTGACCGATGTCTTCGCGGTGCAGTCCGCCATTGCCACGCGGGTGGCCACGGCGCTGGGCGCGGAGCTTGGCACCAAGGAGACCCAGGACCTCGCCAAACGGCCCACGCGAAATGCCGCGGCATGGGATGCCTACCTTCGGGCCATGGCCGTGACGGCGAATGATCCTGCGTCGCTGCGGCAGAAGGTGGGGAACGCCGAGCAGGCGGTGGCGCTCGACTCGAACTTCACCGACGCATGGGCCGCGCTCTCCATGGGCGAGTCGCAGCTCTACGCCAACGGCTCGCGCGATCCCGGGGCGCTTGCCCGGGCGCTCGAGGCGGCCAGGCGCGCGATGGCCCTCGCACCGGAGAACGCCGCCGGCTATGCGGCCGCCGGTTACTACTACACCATTCCGGCACCGGACACCACGCTGAGCGCCCGGTATTTCGACATGGCGCTCCGGCTCTCGCCCAACGATCCGGAAGTACTCCGCCGCGCCGCGTCCGCGGATCTCACGCTCGGCAATGTGGCGCGCGCCATTCCCCGCCTGGAAAAGGTCCGCGAACTGGATCCGCGGTCCGTCGCCGTGCTGAGCAATCTGGCCAATGCCTACACGCTGGGCGGGCGGACGGCGGACGGTATCGAAGCAGCCGAGGCCGCGCTGGCCCTGGCACCTGGAAACCTGAGTTCCTACGAGACGCTGGCGATGGCCCGGGCGGCTGCCGGAGACCTGGCGGGGGCGCGTGACGCCAGCCAGCGTGGTGCGGCGGCGCTGTCGCCCCCCGCAGTGGCGGGATATTTCGCCGGGTTCAACGAGATGAGCTGGGTGCTGGATTCCTCGACCCAGGTCCTGGTGTACCGGCTCACGCCCACGGCCTTCGATGGCGACCGCGCCTGGTGGGGACAGTCGCTCGCCACCGCCAACTGGCTGCGGGGGCGGAAGGACCTCGCCCGGGCCTATGCCGATTCGGCGCTGGCGTTTTCCCGTGCCCAGGCGGAGGCAGTGCCGACCGATCCGGCGCCCCGGATGCTCTACGCCCTCGTGCTGGCCTACCTCGGCCGGAGCGATGAAGCGATCGCCGAGGCCCGGCGGTCACTGGCGGCATCCGCTACCGCGGCAGGCAACGTGGCTTCCTACAACTATCTGCAGATGGTGCGGATCCAGATCGTGCTGAACCGCCCCGACGAGGCGATGGACGGACTGGAGAACCTGCTGAAGAAGCCAACTTATGTGACCCGGAAATGGCTGATGATTGACCCGCTCTTCGCGCCACTCAAGGGGAACCCGCGGTTCGAGAAGCTGGTGGGCGGGGCGTAGGCATCGGGAGTCCGGGTATTTCTGCGCATCCTCATCCTGAGGGCGCGAAGCGACCGAAGGATGAGGAGATTCTTTCGGCCGTCTCGCCCCTACCGCGCCGGACACCTCTCCCGCCGCCGAGTATCCGCCAGCGAGACGATCTTCCATCCGTCCGCCGTGCGCGCAAGCATGAAGGCATCCACCCCGCAGTGGCTGAACTTGTCGCCCAGGTAGAAATCGTATTCCGTCCAGACGGTGGCGAGGTTGCCGTCGAGCCGCACTTCGGGATGGTAGATCCGCTCATCCCACTTCGCATCGCTGGGCTTGCCCACCGCGGTGATGAATCCGTCGGGAGACTCCGCTTCCACCACCGCCGTCCCGTTCCGCATGCCGGTGCCGATCATCTGCGCGCCGGGGGCGAACGTCGCACGGAGGGCCGAACTGTCCCGCGAGCGCATGGCATCGAAGACCTGGTGGATCACGGCCATGACGGCAGAAGAGTCGGACGGGACGGACAAGGCGGACTGGGCGGACAGGGCGGGCGGGACGGACAGGGTGGTGAGGAGTGCCGCGGCGAGGGTCAATGCTCGCATGTGTCGCTCCGGAACGGGTTGCGGGACGTACGGCGGTCGCCGGGATTAGGTTTCCTGAGAGGTTTGGGCCCCTTCGCTGCGCTCAGGGTGACAAGCTG
>DASTBA010000086.1:0-7748 GCA_035712285.1 Gemmatimonadales bacterium
TCACCGATGTGAACGAGCGAGCGATCGGGCTGGTGAAGGCATAGGTGAAATCCGCCAGCGTCACGGCGCGGTTGAGATCGGCTGCGTCGGGGGTCGGGTCCTGCACCGTGATCTGGCCGGTCAGGTCCAGCGTACCGCCCAAGTAGCCGGTGAAGTGACAGGCCGGCAGCGCATAGGTGAAGATTGCATCGTCAGGGGTACCGTCGTTGTCGGCGTCCACCAGTGACGAAATGGTGGCGCAGCCGGCTTCGGGCGGGCCGAACAGGTTGAAGCTTGGCCGGAGAGTGGATGCGGTGCTGAGCGAGGCGGGGTTGACCTGCCCGTCGAGCGACAGTGCGTCGGTCATGTCCTGGGTCTCGTCCACCTGGGCCAGGGCTGCGTCGTTCGCCTCGACACTGGACAGGTTGTCGCCGCCGGGGCTGCTGGAGTCGGAACAGGCGCCCAGCAGCGCGGCGGTACCCAACCCCCCGGCCAGCAGCAGCGTGTAGAACTTCTGCATCGTGCCCTCCCTGCGTCATGCGGTCTTGCCAGTTGGCCGGTCCGGTCACGGGGAGGACGCCGGGGACCAGACGGCGTTAACCGGATGCCATGCCTTGCAGTACACCGATCATCGGCTACGCCTTCCGACCACCGTGCCGTCCGGCGCCATGATGAGGATCGGGCTCCTGAGCGGCATCTCGCGAAGCTGCGGCCCGCTCGGTACCCGAGTCCGCGCAAAGCTCACGGTAAAGCCGAGCGGCTCGGCGCTGGCGTAGTCCACACTGTAGCCAAGGTCCTGCAGCGATCCGATCGTCATCCCGGTGAGCGGGTTGCCGCCGCCGCCTATGTAGCCCGTCATCAGTTCATTCGCGAACACGCTCTCCCGCCAATGTGAGTCAGCGGTGCCGGAACCGCCCGTATTCTCGACGGGCACGCTGGCCTGCTGGCCGCCGAGCTCGTGGTAGCCGGCCACGGCGTTGGCGCCCGTGAAGCGGGGGTCGCTGGTCCCCGCCCCGGTGAGCAACGGACTCGCCCAGATCGTGCCGAATCCAAGCACATGTCCCATTTCATGCAGGATCAGGTCGTTGAGTTCCCCCTGGCTCAATCCGTTGACATCGGCGGAATCGAGCTCGATGCCGCCCAGCGATGGCAGGCCTCCTGTTGCCCGCAGGATGCACGGCCCGGCGCCGCCCAGGATGTTGCCCGGGCCATCGATCGAATCAATAGCGACAAAGATCACGAGGTCATCCACGGTACCGCTGAAAGCGGGCTGGGGATCAATGCAACTGCCCGCCGCGACGTTCACCGAGGTGCTCGGCAGGTCGCCGGACACCACGACGCGCCATCGGGTCACGGCGGCATCCACGGCCGATTGCTCGGCAGCGGTCAGCGTACCCACCACGCGCACGTCAATGTTGTACGGTGACGACGTAGGCAGTGCGGTGGCGTTGAACGTGATGGTGCCGAGCGCGCCCCCCTGCGCCGTGGCCGTGAGGGAGTTGGGACCCGGACTGGGCCCCAGGGACCATGCCGCTCTTGCGATGCCGTCGGAGCCAGGCGCCACGACCGGTGTCGTCAGCCTGCCTCCACCGCTCACCACACTGAAGGTCGCCGATGTGTTCGTCGCTCCGTTGCCGTATTGATCGCGAAACACTACCGCCGGCGCCACGGGCAGCGTGTGCCAGATCACGGCACTCTGGTTGTCACCCTGGGCCAGGGTCATGCTGACCGCCGGACCCGACTGCGCCGCGATCGTGAGCGAAACGGGAGCCAGGTCGAGCGCCGATGCAGACAGGGTGTTGGACTCCGTGATCGTCCCGAGCGTCCAGTCGGCCACGGCCCTGCCATCCGCTCCCGTGGTGACGCTGGAGGCGCTCAGCGTGCCGCCGCCTGCCGTGACGGCAAACGACACGGTCACCCCTGGCATCGGTGCGCCATTGGCGTCGGTGACCACGACGGCCGGCGCAGGAGATGGAGCCTGACCGACCTGGCCGGTGAAGGGGCCGGACTCGAAGACAAGGTGCGGCGCCGGCGTGCCGGTGGCCTGGAAGACCACGCTCGCTCCCGGGATCGCACCGGTCGTCGCGGCCACGCTGTTGGCGCCGGGGGTGGGGCCCAGGGCCCAGGATGTCACCCGCGCCGTGCCGGCCGCGTCGGTCACGGCGGAGCCCCCCGCCACATTGCCGCCGCCACTGGTGACGGCGAAGGTCACTGCCACGCCCGCGAGGCCATTACCCGAGGCGTCCTTTACGATCACGGCCGGGGGATCGCTCACGAAACCGCCTGCCGGACCGGACTGGGCGGCGGAGGACTGGGCCTGCATCGATGCGGGCGAGCCGGCGGAGAGGGTGAGCGTCTGGGTCGCGGACGCTAGCCCCGGAGACGAGAATGTCAGCGTGTAGGAGCCCGGGGCACCGGACGGCGCAAGTCCCGTGAACGTTGCCCGGCCGTCGGATGTTGTCGTCACAGCCAGCGTGCCGGACAGTGTGCCGTGGTCGAGCGCGGCCGAAATCTCGACGCCGGCCTTGGCCACGGGCTGGCCTTTGGCGTTGCGCAGTTCAACGACCGGCTGCGGCGCAAGCGCCTGCCCCGACTGGATGGTGCCGGCCGGCGCGATCACGATAGCCAGTGCCGTCGCGGCGCCGTTCGGCCCGGTCGAATCCCCGCCGCAGGCGGCGGCGAGACATACCAGAGCGGTCAGTCGTTTCATGCCGGCGTTACGGCGCGGCCTCAGGCACGAAGTCCTTCTTGCCCATCTGCGTCGTGGTCCCCACCGGCGTGAGCGCCAGGACGAACACGGTATAGGTCTGGCCCGCCGTCAGCTCCGCCGGGAAGCTCTTCACCAGCGAGTCGCCAATGGTGAGGGAATCGCCATAGGTCACCGGGGAAGTGATGACGTTGGCCTTGGCGGGATTCTGGTCGTTGAAGCCCATGGCCCAGACGAGGCCGCTGCTCGAGTGAACGCTCACGACATAGGCCTTGCAGGCCGGCGTCCAGCTGAACGCCGGCTTGGTGCCGGCGGACACGGTGACGGTCACCGGCTTGGGGCAGTCGGAAGTCGGTGAGTTGCTATCGCTGCACGCGGCCGCGGTGAGCACCGTGGCCGCTGCGATCGCCAGGTGGCGAGGGGTCATGCGGAAGACTCCGTTGGATGGATTCAGATACAGGACGCCGGAATCTCGGTCATCCGCACGCCTTTCCGCCAGTGGTGCGTTCTCAGTCCCCGGTGGCGAACCGCCAGCTCATCAGGTGGTAGTCCCCGATCGCGTAGACCGCGGGCTCGTCGCTGGTCGCCAGGACGTACCCATAGCATCCGCCGTCAACCACCGGCTGATTGCATGCGGGGCCGCCCGGAGGTGGGGCCAGAAGTCCGACCCGGGCAAAGGTGCCGGAATCGAGCACCAGGATGCCCGGGTGAAACCCGCCGCCGGTCCCCGAGTTCGGAACATCCACTCCCACGTAGAGCAGCGGGCGGCTGCGATCGAAGGCGACTCCCCAGGCGTGTCCGCTGAACGTCGTGTCATGCATCACTTCGCCATCTGACGCCCGCATGAAGACGACTCTCGCACTGTCGCAATAGACGCAACTCTTTCCACCAGCAACAGCCAGCCACTGCCCATCGCCACTGAAAGCGACTGCTCCGCTCGATTGCACACCAGGCACCCGATAGACGATGGCGCCGGTCGTGACATCGAACACGGGCACCTCATTCCGGTCCCAGTCAACCCGGATGCTCGCCCGGTCATGCGAGGGAGACATCACGCCGCCCTCGACCTCCGACGCCCCCTCCCAGTAGTCGCCGGACGCTCCATGCACCTGGAGCATGTTGCTGTACCCCTTCAGGTACCCGTCACCAGCCAGCAACATGACGGAGTAGCTCGCCGCCGGGGCGTCGGCCACCTTCTGCGGGGACGGCAACAATGACCAGACTTGCGGCGTGGCCGAATCAACCGGCCATACCACGAACGACCCATCCACGGCCGTAGGCCCAGGGCTATGGAGGGAGCGCATGCCAAGCGAGTCGTACCGGATCAGTTCGCTTGTGGTTGCATTGACCTGGAGCACGTCCGTCATGTCGCTGCCCAGCGCGATCGCGTCCCCGCTCAACGGCCAGACCAGCAGCGTCTCGTGGAGAAGGGCATCGAAATCGTGAGTCGCGGTGAACCCGCGAACGCTGATCCCGTTGAGTGCCGTTGACCGGCCATTGACGGCCACGGAGATGGCCGTGGTGCCGGCCGCCGTGGTCGGCAGCGTCACCGTCCACGTGGAATCATCGGTCTGCCGTGCCGCGAGTGTGGCGCCGGCCAGCGTGAACACCGGACCGGTGCTGGCACCCGTGAATCCCGTGCTCCGGACCACGATGTCCCCACCCGCCCAGGCGGTACCATCGAGCACCCGAAACGTCCCATCGCTCGCCGGGTTGGTCGTGTCGGAGCATGCCGCTGCGAGAAACAACACCAATGCGGTGGCCGCCAATGCTTTCGGCCGGTAACACCTCATCAGAACCCCCCTGCCGGGATATTGTGTCAGGATGGTTCAATTTCGGGCGGCGGCCTCCACTCCGCCAGTCACCCGCCCTATGTCTTGGGACCCTATGCCCCACGCCCCTTCCCCGCCATCTTCCTTATATATGACACCGCTCCCAGATATCGTCTTTCTCTCCGCCGTCCGGACCGGCTTCGGCAGCTTCGGCGGAAGTCTTAAAGATTTGTCCGCCAACGACTTGGGCGTCATTGTCAGCCGTGCAGCGCTGGAACGCTCCGGCGCCCCGGCCGCCGATGTCGGCCATGTCGTGTTCGGCAACGTGGTCCAGACCTCCAGGGACGCCGCCTACCTCGCTCGGCACATCGGCCTCCGGGCCGGTTGCGCCGAAGCCACGCCGGCCCTCACCGTGAACCGGCTCTGTGGCTCGGGGTTCGAGGCGGTGACCCAGGCGGCGCAGCTCATCCAGATGGGTCACGCCGAAGTGGTGCTTGCCGGTGGCACCGAATCCATGAGCCAGGCACCGCACGTGATCCGCGGTGCACGCTGGGGACTCCGGCTGGGACCGACGCCACCACTCGAGGATGTGCTGTGGGAAGCGCTGCGCGACAGCTTCTGCGATCTCTCGATGGCGGAGACCGCCGAGCGACTGGCCGATCAGCACCAGCTTTCCCGTGCCGACGTCGACGCGGTGGCGCTCCGGAGCCAGCAGCGCGCCGAGGCCGGCTGGAAGAACGGCGCATTCAATGACGAGATCGTGCCGGTGGAGCTCACCGACCGGAAGACGAAGCAGAAGATTTCGTGGGCGAGTGACGAGCACCGCCGTCCCGGGTCCACCGCCGATGGCCTGGCGAAGCTGCCGCCATATTTCCGGAAGGACGGCGTCGTCACCGCCGGCAATGCGAGCGGCATCGTGGACGGTGCCGGGGCGCTCGTGGTCGCGAGCGGCACGTACGCATCGAACCACAGCCTCAGGCCGCTGGGCCGGCTGATCTCGTGGGGCGCCTGCGGGGTGGATCCGCGGATCATGGGGATCGGGCCGGTGCCCGCGTCACGCCTGGCGCTCCAGCGCGCAGGGATGAAACTCGAACAGATGGATCTCGTCGAGGTGAACGAGGCGTTCGCGGCGCAGTACCTGGCAGTGGAGCGCGAGCTGGGGCTCGACCCGGCGAAGACCAACGTGGATGGTGGTGCCATTGCCATCGGCCATCCGCTCGGCGCCACCGGTGCCCGCATCACCGCGCACCTGCTGCACGCGCTCCGGCGACGCGGCAGCCGCTACGGGCTGGGCGCCGCCTGCATCGGTGGCGGGCAGGGGATCGCCGTGATCGTCGAATCGCTTCCGGCCTGAGGGAGGCATCATGAACGGACTGCTCATCGTGCTGGCGGCGGCGGTCGCCTACTCGTTCCTGAGTCTCCGCGTGCTGCGCGAGTACGAACGGGGCGTGGCCTTCTTCCTGGGCAAGTACTCCGGCACCAAGGGACCGGGACTCATCTTCCTGCCGGCCTTCTTCGCGGCGATGAAGCGGGTCTCGCTCCGGATCGTGGCACTCGACATCCCGCCGCAGGACGTGATCACCCGCGACAATGTCTCGGTGCGCGTGAATGCCGTGCTCTACATGCGGGTGAAGGATCCCTCGCGCGCCATCCTCGAGATCGAGGATTACCTCTACGCCACCAGCCAGCTGGCCCAGACCACCCTCCGCTCGGTGCTGGGCGAGGTAGAGCTGGACGAACTGCTGAGCGACCGGGAGAAGATCAACGCGGTGCTCAAGCGCATCATCGACGAGCGCACCGAGGCGTGGGGCATCGAAGTGAACGCGGTCGAGGTGAAGGATGTGGACCTGCCCGAGATGATGAAGCGGGCGATGGCCCGGCAGGCGGAAGCGGAGCGCGAGCGCCGCGCCAAGGTCATCAATGCCCAGGGGGAGCTGCAGGCATCCGAGACCCTGGCCGAGGCGGCCCGCACTCTGGCGCAGGAGCCGAGCGCCATCCAGCTCCGCTACCTGCAGACCGTCACCGAGATCGCAGCGGAGAACAACTCCACCACGATCTTCCCGATTCCGATCGACATGCTGAGGCCGTTCATGGAGCGGGCGGACAGGATGGACAAGGCGGACAGGGCGGACCGGACCGGGAAGGCGCTGCCGGCGCCGGACCCGACGCTGCCGCTCTTCAAGGTTGGTGAGCAAGCCAGGGAGCCGAAGTAGCATGACTGGCGGCCCTCCCGCACGCATCGACCGCGCGGCGCTCGAACGGATCCTCCAGCGCGCCACCGAGCTGCAGGCGGCGGAGCGGGATCCCGGCCGCGACATGACACCGGAAGAGCTGCTCGCGCTGGGCAAGGAGGTCGGACTCCCGCAGCGCTACCTCCAGCAGGCGATGCTCGAGGACCAGGCCCGGCTGGGCGGCGGCGAGGGCGGCGTGCTCGCGCGGCTGGCCGGTGTCGCGACCGCCACCGCGCATCGCGTGGTGCAGGGGGACGCCGAGCCGGTGCAGGCGGCGATCATCGCCTACATGGAGGAGCACGAGCTGCTGGTGGTCCAGCGGGAACAGCAGGGCACCGTGCTCTGGGAACCGATCCGGGGATTCCAGGGCGCGGTGCGGCGGTCCGCCGCCGCCTTCGGCCGGAACGCACGCGGCTACCTGCTCGATCGGGTGCCGGCAGTTCGCGGCACCGTCGCGGCGCTCGAAACCGGTTACGTGCATGTCTCGCTCACCGCGGACCTCCGCTCCACTCGCGCCGCATTTCTTGGCGGCGCAGCGGCCGGCGGATCGGTCGGCGTGGCGGGAGCGGCCGTGCTGCTGGCGCTGGGGGCGTTTCCGCTCGTGGCCATCGCACCGTTGCCGCTGGGCGGCGCCCTCGCCTGGATCATCATGCGGCAGTATCCGCCCAGGGTGGACCGGGTCCAGCTGGGCCTGGAGCGTGCGCTCGATTTCCTGCAGCGCGGCGACGGCCGCGCCCGCCGCGGCGCCCTCCCCCCGCGCGGGGGCTCCATCTCGTCGCTCATCGCGGATGAAATCCGGAAGGCCATCAAGTGAATCGCGCGCTGATCCTCGCCCTGCTCCTTGCCGCCGCCTGCGCCCGCAACGGCCAGCCACCGTACCAGCCGATGCCGGAGGCAAAGCGCGCCGAGATCGAGCTGGATCCGCAGGAGGCGACCAAGAAGCTGGCCGAGGCCATGACCGGCGCCGGGCTGCCGGTCACGAGTGTCGCGACGCGGGAGGGCTTCGTGGAGACGGCGTGGTTCGACTCCGCCACCATGAAGCCGGCGGGCGGGCGGCCC
>DASTBA010000087.1:0-19367 GCA_035712285.1 Gemmatimonadales bacterium
GTGCGGTTGAGGGACCGCTCCCCGGTTTCCTCCGCCTCAGCCTTCAGTACCGAGATGGATTTCGTGGCCCAGAGGCTCATGCGCTGGCTCGCTCCGTAAGAGGTGGAGGTGAATGAATGACGCGGGACTCGAGACGCGGGATGTGCATGCCCCGCCGCTCGCGTCTCGTGTCCCCAGTCCTACAAGGACGTCCCCGGCGGAGGCAGGGTTTCCTCCGGCGGTGTCCGCATCAGTTTCCAGAAGCACCATCCCGTGAGTCCCAGCACGAGGGCCCACGCGCCCAGCATGAACACCAGCGCGCCGGCACTCATGCCGCCGCTCCTCCGCGCCGGGCCCGGCGGGCCCAGGCCGCCCTGATGAGGAACAACTGGAGGACCAGGATCGCGAGCATCACCAGCCGGGACGCCGTGCGCGTGGCATGCTGCTCCTCCGGGACGCCCACAAACCGCAGCGTCGGAAGCGCGTCCTGCTTGATCCACCAGGCCATCATCACCAGCAGGAAGACCGGCGTCACCCAGGTCATCACGAACTTGAAGATGCGCGGAATCCGGATCGAGGCCCCTTCGTGCAGCTCGCGCCAGGCGTTATCGGGACCGTACACCCACACGAACAGAATTGTTTCGATCAGCGCCAGCACCACCAGGCCGAACGTCCCCGCCCAGTAGTCCCACTCGGCCAGGAAGCCACCGGTGTACCAGATGATGTGGCAGAGCCCGAGCAGCAGCGCGATCGTGCCGATCGTCCAGGCGGAGCGGCGGCGAGTCCAGCCGAAGTGCTCTTCCATGAACGACAGCGTCGGCGTGGCCATCGCCACCGAGGACGTGATACCGGCGAAGAAGAGCAGCCCGAACCACATGACCCCGGCCGCCAGGGTCATCAGCGCCCCACCCGGCAGCTGGTTGAACACCAGCGGCATGGCGACGAAGCCGAGGTCAAAGGTACCACCCCTGGCAATGGCCACCGCCCCGGCGACCCCGAAGAAGGTGACGATGGCCGGGATGGCGAGCGAGCCGCCGAGCACCACCTCCGCCGTCTCGTTGGTGGCCGCGGTGGCGAGCCCGGAGAGGACGATGTCGTCCTTCTTCTTCAGGTACGAGGCGTACGCGACCAGCGATCCCGTCCCCACCGACAGCGTGAAGAAGATCTGACCGGCCGCCGCCAGCCAGACGCTCGGCTTGTGCAGCGCGGACCAGTCCGGGGTGTACATCCAGTCGAGCCCCTGCCACGGCCCCACCATGCGCCCGGTAGCGACACCGTTCACGACCTCGGGGTGGGCATCCAGCGTGAGCACCCGGATGACCAGCACGGCGGCGAAGAGAAAGAGGATCGGCATGCCGATCCTGGCCAGCCGCTCGATCCCGGCACTCAGCCCCCGGCTCACCACCCAGAAGTTCACGAAGATGGTGATGAAGAAGAAGACGAACGGGATCCAGAATCCGTGCACGGTGCCGTTGGCGAGATCCTGGTACGAGGCCAGGAACTGCCGCATGCCGGCCTGGTCGAGGCCGCGCGTGGCGCCGGTGACCGAAAAGAAGGTCCACGCCAGGGTCCACGATTCGATGTAGCAGTAGTAGATCAGGACCACGAGCGGCAGGAACACACCCAGCACGCCCAGGTACTTGGCGAGCGGATTCCGCCAGAGCCGGTCGAACATTCCCGGCGTGGAACCCTCCCCGTACTGCCCGCCGTACCGTCCCACCCCCCACTCGATCCACATCAGGGGGATGCCCACCAGAATGAACGCGATGAAGTACGGGATCATGAACGTCCCGCCGCCATTCTGCGTCAGCTGGTTGGGAAACCGCAGGAAATTTCCCAGGCCCACGGCGTTGCCCGCCATGGCGAGAATCAGACCGATGCGCGAGCCCCATTGGGCGCGTGGCTGGGATGTCTCGGTCATGCGGGTCCGGGGTAGATGGTGGACTGGACACGGGACTCGCGACGCGAGACTCGGGTCCCGCGTCCCGCGTCACGCGCTGTAGTTCGGCGCTTCCCGCGTGATGGTCACGTCATGCGGGTGCGACTCGCGCAACCCGGCGGCGGTGATCTGCACGAACTCCACGTCCCGCTGGAGGGCGGGAATGTCGCCGACGCCGCAGTAGCCCATGCCGCTGCGCAGCCCACCCACCATCTGGAAGAGCACGTCGCCCACGGGGCCCTTGTACGGCACCCGCCCCTCGATCCCCTCGGGGACCATCTTCGACGGGGCGAGTTCGCCTTCCTGGAAGTAACGGTCGGCCGAGCCGTCCTGCATCGCCGCGAGGCTGCCCATGCCGCGGATCATCTTGAAGCGGCGGCCTTCGGCGAGCACGCTCTCGCCGGGACTCTCCTCGGTCCCCGCCAGCATCGATCCCATCATGGCGCAGGCGGCCCCGGCGGCGAGGGCCTTGACCACGTCGCCCGAGTACTTGACGCCGCCATCGGCGATCACCGGCACATCCCCCGCGCCGCGCACCGAATCCATGATGGCCGTGACCTGCGGGACGCCGACGCCGGTGACGACCCGCGTGGTGCAGATGCTGCCCGGCCCGATGCCGACCTTCACCGCGTCCGCCCCGCGCCGCACCAGCTCGCGGGCCCCCTCTTCGGTCGCGACGTTGCCGGCAATGAGCTGCGCATCGGGGAACTTCTCCCGGAGCGCCGACAGCGTCTGCAGGACTCCTTCGCTGTGGCCGTGGGCCGAATCAATCACGATCACGTCGGCGCCGGCGTCGAGCAGGGCCGCGGCACGGGCGTAGTCGCGCGGGGCGCCGCCCACGGCCGCCGCCACCCGCAGCCGGCCGTGCGTGTCCTTGTTGGCGTCGGGAAACTCCCGGCGCTTGAAGATGTCCTTGACGGTAATGAGTCCCTTGAGCACGCCGGCCTGGTCCACCACCGGCAGCTTCTCGATCCGGTGCTTCGCGAGAATCCGTTCCGCCTCCTCGAGACTGGTGCCCACCGGCGCCGTGACCAGGCGCTCCTTCGTCATGGCCTCGTTGATGGGCTGGTCGAGGTTCCGCTCGAACTGGAGATCGCGGTTGGTGATGATCCCGACCAGCCGGCCGGCCCCATCCACGATCGGCACGCCCGAAATGCGGAACCGTCGCATCAGCGCCACCGCCTCGCGGAGCGGCCGCTCGGGACCCAGCGTGATCGGGTTGAGGATCATCCCGCTCTCGCTCCGCTTGACCCGGTCCACCTCGGCGGCCTGCCGCTCCACCGACATGTTCTTGTGGATCACCCCGATGCCGCCGGCCCGCGCCATGGCGATGGCCATGTCGGCCTCGGTGACGGTGTCCATGGCGGCGGAAACGAGCGGGATGTTGAGCGGGATCGTGCGGGTGAGGCGGGTGACGACCGAGACGTCGCGCGGGTGGACGGCCGAATGCCGCGGGAGCAGCAGGACGTCGTCGAACGTGAGTCCCGGAGTGGGCCGGACGCGGCTCATGCGGCCCTGCCGAGCGGTTGGCCGAGCGAATGCAGAACGGCCCCCAGGCGCCCCGGCGGGGCGGCGAGAGGGCCGGAAATCATGGGTGCCATCCTGAACACTAGAGGGCGGACCGCCCGAAATCAAGCACGGGCCCCCGACCGCCTCCAGATCAGGTAGACCGGCACCCCCAGCGCCACGATCACGAGCCCCGCCCCGGTGTAGAGCGGCTTCTCGATGAGCAGGACCACGGCCAGAAACAGCAGGGCGACCAGGTAGAGCCCCGGAACAAGCGGATACCCGAACGCCTTCACCGGCCGCGCCAGGTCGGCCCGGACGCGCCGCAGGCGGAAGAGCGCCATGATGGTGAGGGCGTAGAAGATGAGCTGCGCGAAGATCACGTAGTCCAGCAGCTGGTTGTAGGTCCCGCTCAGGCAGAGCACCGACGCCCACACCGCCTGGGTCCACAGACTGAACGCCGGCGTGCGATACGGCTCATTGAGTACGCCCGCCTTGCGGAAGAACAGCTTGTCCTCCGCCATCGCGAAGAACACCCGCGGCCCGGCCAGCACCAGTCCGGCGTTGCAGCCGAGGGTCGAGATCACGATCGCGATCGCCATCACGGCCCCGCCCGCGGCGCCGAACATCGCCGCCATGGCGGCCGATCCGACCCGGTCCTGCGAGGCGTACTGGATCCCGCGTGCCAGCGTGGTGGTCCCGTCGGCCGCGCCGTGGAACGGCAGCACGCTCAGGTAGCTCACGTTGGCCAGCACGTAGAGGAGCGTGACGAGAATGGTGCCGACCGCCAGCGCCCGCGGGAGGTTCCGGGTGGGATCCCGCACCTCGGCGGCGGCGAAGGTCACGTTGTTCCAGGAGTCGCTCGCGAAGAGCGATCCCACCATGGCGGCGCCCACCGCCGGTGCCATGGCGAGGGTCCAGTTCCCGGTGCCCCAGAAATGCCCGAAGTTGGCCGCAATGACGTCGGCGTTCCGGAAGATGGTGATGCCGAGGATCACCAGCAGCGCGAGCACGCCGACCTTGATGATCGTGAGGAACGACTGGATGCCGGCGCCCAGCCGGACACCCCGGACATTGATCCAGGTCAGGGCGAGGATGCTCACGATCGCCAGGATGCGCTGGGGTGAGACGCCGATCTGGATCGCCGCGGCGGAACCCGGCATGTGGATCGTGCCGAGCTGCACCATCACCGTGTCGGTGAGCGACGGCACCAGCACCGCCAGGTACTTGGCGAAGGCCACGGCCACCGCCGCGATGGTGCCGGTCTGCACCACGGTGAAGAGCGTCCAGCCGTAGAGGAAGCCCGCGGCCGGCGTCAGGCCCTCGCGCAGGAAGACGTACTGTCCGCCCGCCCGCGGCATCATGGCCGCCAGTTCGGTGTAGGAAAGGGCGCCGGCCAGGGTCATGACGCCGGTGATGACCCACACCAGCAGGAGCCCGCCGGGGCCCCAGGCGTTCATCTGGCGTGCGATGTCGGAGGAGACGATGAAGATCCCCGAACCGATCATGGTGCCAACCACGAGCGAGACCGCCTGCATCGGGCCGATCCCGCGGATGAACCGCGCCTCGGCGGGGGGCGCGGCCCCGGCGTCAGCGCTGCTGGGCATGGCCGTCGGTCGCCTTGACCGCCTCGTCCACCACCGCCTGCCCCGCGGCCGCCAGCCCTTTCATGACCTTCGCGGCGCCGTCCACCAGCCCCATCGTGCCGCTGATGGCCTTCACCGGCAGCTTGCCCGCGCGCATGGTGTCCTCCACCGCATCACTGATCCGGGCGAAGATGCCGCTGGGCCGCTGCCGTTCGGCGTACTTGCTCTCGAGAAACTCGACGTAGTCGAGCACCTGGTAGGCACGCTCGTCACTCAGCGTCTCCAGCGCGCGCAGGATCCGCTGTCTGAGCAGGTCGTTCATCCGTCCTCCGGGAATCCTTCAAAGGTGCTTCCGCCGCCGGGCCGGCGCCACCCCGGTCAGATCTCGCTGACCAGTTCTCCGGGGCCTTCGTCGCCCGCCCCGGGCCCGGCCGGTCCCCGGCCCAGCAGGGCCTTGAGCGCCGGCGGCGCCACCAGGGTCGTGACCATCACCATGAGCGTGATGGCGCTGAAGAGCCCGTCGTCCAGGACGCCGGCGGCGAGTCCCGTCTGGGCAAAGATCAGCCCGACCTCGCCGCGCGGCACCATGCCCGTTCCCACCACCAGCTTCCGGCCGCGGAACCAGAACGGAGCAAAGCCGGCCGCCACCTTGCCGATGATCGCGACGGCGATGAGCGCGCCCCCGACCAGGAGGACGTGCGGATCGGTGAAGGTGCGCACGTTCACGGCCGCGCCGACGGCCACGAAGAACACCGGGACGAAAAAATGTCCCAGCCGCACCACGCCGTGCTCGACCGGCCGCGCGAACGGCGTGGGGGCGAAGACGAGGCCGGCGGTGAAGGCGCCGATGATGAGGGCCGAGCCCGCCGCATCGGCCGCGGCCGCGAGGAGAAACGCCACCGCCAGCCCCATCACGGCCAGCGACTGCTCGCCGCCCAGGCGGGCGAGCCGGCGGAAGAGCGGCGGCACCGCGAAGCGCCCGACGGCGAGCGCCACCGCGATGAAGCCGAACGCGATGAGCGTGGTGAGCGCCACCGACCCCGCGGTGGGGGGCTCGCCGGCCACCAGCCGGGCGACGATCGCGAGGATCACGAGCCCGACCACGTCATCCAGCACTGCGGCGCCCAGCACCACCTGGCTCTCGCGGTCCTGCAGGCGCCCGAGGTCGCTGAGGACGCGGGCGGTGATGCCGACGGACGTCGCGGTGAGCGCGGCCGCCGCAACCAGGGCCGGGAGCGACTCGAGGCCGAACCCGCGCGCCACCAGCAGCCCGAGGCCGAACGGCAGCGCCACGCCGGCCAGCGCCACGGTCGCCGCCGTACCGCCCACCGCGAGCAATTTCCGGAGGTCGGTTTCGAGCCCGATTTCGAACAGGAGCACCACCACGCCGATCTCGGCGAGCAGGTGGATCACCGGCACCTGCGGGTCCACGACGCCGAGCACGGACGGACCCAGCAGCACGCCGGCCACGAGCTCACCCAGTACCGCCGGCTGGCCGACCTTCGTGGCCAGTTCGCCCAGCAGCTTGGCGCCGGCCAGCAGGATCGCCAGGACGAGGAGCAGGGCCGGCGCGGAGAGCGACGTCCCGGCGGCGGGAACAGCCAGCATGGTCGTCAGCGGGAGGGCGCGGGAGCGAGAATCGAGACCAGTTCGACGACCGGCGTCGCAAGGAACTTGCTGCGCGCGGCGCGCACCTTCGCGCGGATGGTGAGCTCCGCCAGCGCCGGAAGACCGGCGACGCGCGCGGAGTCGTCACGGGAGATCATGACGTACACGAAGCCGGGTTCGGGCAGCGGCCCGCGGGCGAGCATGTAGGGCTGGCCCGGCGGCATCTCGGGGCGGAGTTCGTCCGCGGAGCTGGTGGAGATGTACTGGACCCGCCACTCCACTTCCTTCCCGACGTAACGCGCCGGGTTGGCACGCACCTCCGCGGCGGTGACGCCGGCGGCGGCGGCATCCGAGGGCGCAAGATCGTCGGAGCGGACCCAGCCCTCGAGCTGGACGCGCGACCACCCGCCGGTATTGCTCAGCACCCGGAGCTGCGCCCCCGGCCCGAGCGTTCCCACCGGTGCGGCGCCCGGTGCGGACACCAGCGCCGTGCTTCGCGAGACGGCCATCGGTTCCGCCGATGCCGCGAGGGAATCGCGCACCTGGGCAGACGAGGTGCTCACCGGCCCGCCCCGCAGCGGCGCCTGATACGCCTGCGGCTTGTCGGCGTCAGCCGGCGCACGGGCGACCGCCGCCCTGGCACCAGCCACGGCGCGCGCCGGCACCCAGACGTTCCGGCCGACGCGACTCCACGACCCGCGCGTCTCCAGCCGCCGGAGCAGCATCCCCTCCGCCAGCCGCCCGACTTCCTTGCCACCGGGCGCGGCGCGGAGCCGGGCGTCCTCGGTGGTGACCGAGACGTCGTAGCCGTCGCGCAGGTCCCGCTTGAGGAGCCGGCTCGCGATCCATCCTTCGAGCCGGATCTCCCGCCATCCGCTGCGGCTGCGCGTCACCACCAGTGACGCCGGAGCGGTGAGCCGCGCCAGGCGGGTGCCGCCCGGGGCCTTCGCCACATCCGTCACGGCGATGCGCGACGCCGACTGGGCCGGAACCGGGGCCGCCGCGAACGACGAAAGCGCCGCCACCAACACTGGTAGGCGGCACCATGCGAAACTAGATTGCGGCCCGGTGGTCATCATTCGTGATTGTAACCTCGCGGAGATTCATGTCAAAGCGGTCCGGACCGGTGGTGCTGCTGGTGCTCGACGGCTGGGGCTACCGCACCGAACGCGAGGGCAACGCCATCGAGCTGGCGAAGACGCCGGTCTGGCACCGCCTCTGGGAGGGTAGCCCTCGCACGCTGCTGGACGCGAGCGGGCTTGCGGTCGGCTTGCCGGCCGGCCAGATGGGCAACAGCGAAGTGGGGCACCTGAATCTCGGCGCCGGACGCGTGGTGCCGCAGGACATCGTGCGGATCTCGGAGAGCATCGCCACCGGCGCATTCTTCCGGCTCCCGCCCTTCACGGCCCTGGGCGCGCACCTGCGAGAAACCGGCGGCACGCTGCATCTCGTCGGGCTCCTGGGACCCGGTGGCGTTCACGCGCTGGATACGCACCTGCTGGCGTGCCTGGAGCTTGGGGTGCGTCTCGATGTGCCGAAGATCGCCGTGCAGGGCTTTCTCGACGGGCGCGACACCCTCCCGGCCATCGGTGCCCAGGTGGTGCGCCGCCTGCTCGGTGACATGGCCCGGATCGCCGGCCCGCGCGCGGTGCTCGCCTCGCTCACCGGCCGGTACTTCGCGATGGACCGTGACAAACGCTGGGACCGGACGCGGCTCGCGTACGACGCGCTGGTGAACGGGCAGGGCGAAGCGGCGGAGGACCCGGTCTCGGCGGTGGAGGCCAGCTACGCGCGCGGCGTCACCGACGAGTTCGTCAAGCCGATCGTGATGCAGGCCGGCGGCGGGCCGGCCTGCCCGATGCGGAGCGGCGATGCCATGCTCTGCTTCAATTTCCGCAGCGACCGCATGCGGCAGATTGTGGCGGCACTCATGGTGGACGGGTTCGGCGGGTTTCCGGTCGCGGACCGGCCGGCGCTCGCGGCCGTGACCATGACGCAGTACGACGAGACCTTCCCGGTTCCGCAGGCCTTTCCGCCCTTCAGCATGGCCCGCATCATGGCGGAGGTACTGGCGGACCGGGGGCGCACCCAGCTCAGGACCGCGGAGACGGAGAAGTACCCGCACGTGACCTATTTCTTCAACGGCGGATTCGAGACGCCCTTCCCCGGCGAGGAGCGGATCCTGATTCCCTCGCAGAAGGTCGCGACCTACGACCTCCGGCCGGAGATGAGCGCCGAGGGCATCACCGACACGCTCTGCCAGGCGATCGCGCGGCGCTCGCACGACTTCATGCTCTGCAACCTGGCCAACGCCGACATGGTGGGCCACACCGGCGTGATGCCGGCGGTGATCACCGCCGTGGAGACGATTGACCGCTGCCTGGGGCGCATCGCGGCGGCGGCCGAGGCGGCGGATGCGCCGCTGTTCATCACGGCCGACCACGGCAATGCGGAACTGATGATCGATCCGGAGACCGGCGGACCCCACACCGCGCACACCACCAATCCGGTGCCGCTGGTGGCGCTCCGGGCCGGCAGCGCCCGGCTTCGGGGCGGCGGCGCCCTGGGCGATGTGGCGCCCACCCTGCTCAGATTGATGGGACTTGAACCGTCGCCCGAGATGACCGGGCGCGACCTTCGCGAGGCCTGATGCGCGTCCTCTCCCTGCCGGTGCTGCTCCTGATGGCGAGTTCGGCGCCTGCCATGGCCCAGGTGGGGCATCCGCCCGACCAGACCCCGTACCGGGACCTGGTGCCCGGACATACGTTCACCCCCATGGCCGGCTACGTCGGCGGCAGCGGCGGACCGCTCAAGCTCGGTCCCCACGCCGGCATGGTATATGGCGCACGCTACGACTTCCGGTCCAACCGGAATCTCGGATTCGCGCTCTCGGTGGCGACCGGCAAGCTGGACCGCCTGATCGTGAACCCGTTCGTGAAGCTCGCGAACCGGACCTCGGGCCCGGTCCAGCAGCGGACCACCTTCGTGGACCTCACCGCGCAATTCAACGTGAGCGGGGGCAAGTCGTGGCATGGACTCGCGCCCTACATCGGCCTGAGCGGCGGTATCGCCCTCTCCGACCGGGAGCCGTCCGACACCAGCGGCTACAAGTTCGGCAACAAGTTCTACGTCGCCCCGCAGCTCGGCGTCAGGTATTTCGTGACCAGTCACCTCAACCTGCGCGCCGACATGCGCGGTGTCTTCTGGAAGCTCACCTATCCGAACTCCTTCACGCAGGAGCCGGTAGAGGAACCGGGCACCGCCGATTCGCCGAACGCGGTACGGCCCACGGGCGACCTGTCCGACTGGACGCTCACCCCCTGGTTCCAGGTCGGCCTGGGGTACGTATTCCACTGGTAAGGAAAGCGGAGGATTCCAGCGTGCCGGGTGTGTGCCTGTCAGTCCCCGGCGCGTCTGGCTAGGGAGAACCCGAAGTCCGGCGGGCACGACCATCCACTCCTGGGACGCACATGAAGCTTCCGGCCACCGTCGCCGCACTTGCGCTGCTCCTCCCCACCGTTGCCCAGGGCCAGCAGCGGGATCAGGCCCGCCTCATCTTCAACGTCTCCGCCGGCTTCCTGCCGGGCTCCGGCCTCTGGCGCGTGGACGGGCAGCCCCTCTACGACGACCTGGGCGGCGAGACGGTCATAGACTCGCTCAATATCCGGCGCCGGGTGCGCGGCAGCCTCACGCTCGGTGTCCGCGGCATCTATTTCCGCAATGCCAACGTCGGCTTCTTCGGCGAGGCGTTCCTGCTCGGGCTCGGGCTGGACGACAGTTGCGGCCGCTCCCACAGTACGTCATCGGTGCGCAACCAGCAGGTGTGCCAGAGCATTGACGCGGCGGAGACCCCGGCCTCCGGCGTGGAGGTGGGCGGCGGCATGATGTACCGGGTGGCAAGCCAGAGCATCGTCTCGCCCTACGCGCGGGCGAGCGTGGGACTCGCGGTGACCACACGGAGCGTGACGTCTACCGTCGGCAGCTTTGCCGACCCCAGCACCGGCGAAGCAGTCGAAGTGGACATCTACCAGGACAGGCACAACTCCGGCCTCTTCCTCGCCGGCACCCTGGGCGCCGGCTTCACTGCCCAGGTCTCTCCCGGCTACCAGATGCGCTTCGAGGTGCGGGACAACATGGTCCGCCTTCCGGTGATCGCGGGACCCACCGTCCAGGATGGCCTCGTTCCCCCGCTCCGCCATACCCTCCACCACAGCCTGTCGATCGAGTTCGGCTTCGATGTCGTGCTCGAACGGCGCCACGGGCGCCGCTACTGACGTGGCCGCCGGCGCCATCCTGGCCGGCGGTGCCGCCTCGCGGTTCGGGGGGCGCGCGAAGGGGCTGGAGCGCGTCGGCGGTGCGAGGATCATCGACCGTCTCGCCGCCATGCTGACCGATACGCTCGGCACCGCACCGCTGGTCGTGAGCAACGACCCCGGCGCGGCCCGGTGGGCCGCCGGTCTCAGTGTCGTCCCCGACGACCTCCCGGGGGAAGGTGCCCTCGGCGGCATCTACACCGCCGTGCGGCAGGCACCGGCGCCGGTGATCTGCGTTGCCTGGGACATGCCGTTCGTGACCCGGGACGTGGTGCGGCTCCTGGCGGATGCGCTGGCCGGCGGTGCGGACGCCGTGCTCCCGGCGAGCCCGGGACCGCGCGGTGTGGAGCCCCTCTGCGCTGGTTACGGTCCCGCGTGCGAGGCGGCCATCCGCGCGGCGATCGCCCGTGGCGACCGGCGCGCGATCGCCTTCCACCACGACATCCGGCTCCGCATCATTCCGCTGGCCGATATCTCGGCCATCGGTGATCCGGCCCGCCTCTTCTTCAACATCAACACCGCCGAGGACCTGGAGCAGGCGGAACTGCAGTGGGCGCATCCGTGACCGAGACGATGCTCTCGGCCCGCCAGGCGGCGCTCACGATCCTGGAACATGTGGAGCCGCAGCCGGCCCTTCGGGTGCCGCTCGATGACGCGCTGGACTCGGTGCTCGCCGAGGACATCTCGAGTCCCATCAACGTCCCGTACTGGGCCAATTCGGCAATGGACGGCTATGCCGTACGCACCCAGGATGTCCGCGGCGCGAGCGCGGAGCGCCCGGTGCGCCTCCGCGTCGTCGAGAGCATTCCGGCCGGACGGTTTCCGGAACGTGCCGTCGCGGCCGGCGAGTGCGCCCGCATCTTCACCGGCGCCCCGCTGCCGGTGGGTGCCGACTGCGTCATCCGACAGGAGGACACGGACCAGGGCACCGGCCATGTCGCGGTGCTGAACGATCGCGATGCCGGCTTGAACGTGCGGCTCGCCGGCGAGGATATCCGTGCGGGCGACCTGGTGCTGCCCGCCGGCCACGTGCTGGGAGCGGCCGCCCTGGGCGTGCTGGCGTCACTCGCGGTGGCGCATCCGCTGGTACACCGGCGGCCGCGGGTGGGGATCCTGGGCGGGGGAGACGAGATCGCGGACGTGGATCAGCCGGAGGAGATCCTGGCGGGCCGGAAGGTCGCGAGCAGCAACACGCATTCCCTCGCCGCCCTCGTGCGGCTGGCGGGTGGCGAGCCGGTCAGTCTCGGCATCGCCCGCGACACGCCCGAGTCGCTGCGCGCGCACCTGGCGCCGGCGCTCGATTGCGACATGCTCATCACCAGCGCCGGTGTCAGCGTGGGCGAGCACGACCACCTCCGCGACGTGCTCCAGGCCCT
Source organism: Gemmatimonadales bacterium (assembly GCA_035712285.1). Taxonomy (GTDB): domain Bacteria; phylum Gemmatimonadota; class Gemmatimonadetes; order Gemmatimonadales; family GWC2-71-9; genus CAMLHP01. The sequence continues at coordinate 12,308 of DASTBA010000087.1, forward strand.
CGGCACCGACCTCAAGTTCTGGCGGGTGCGGATGCGCCCCGGCGCACCGGTAGGCTTCGGGATGCTGGGAGAAATCCCGTGGCTCGGCCTGCCTGGCAACCCGGTGAGCAGCATGGTGACCTTCGAGCTGTTCGCCCGGCCGGCGATCCGCCGCATGTGCGGCCACCCGGCGCCGTTCCGGCGCGGCGTGACGGTCGAGATCCGGGAAGCCATCTCGCTCAAGCCCCGCCTGCAGCACTTCCTGCGTGCCGTGGTGACCGACGCCGGCGGCGTCCTGGAGGCGCGGCTCACGGGCCCCCAGGGATCCGGCATCCTCACTTCGATGCTCAGGGCCAACGCCCTGCTCGTCATCCCCGAGGGCCAGCACGAAACGGCGGCCGGGGCCGAGGCGGTCGCCATCCTGCTGGACGATCCCGCGCACGACACCCGGCCGCCGTTCTGATGCCGCCGCTGCGGCGGCGGCGCTACCGGCCGGTCAGCTCATCCGCGATCCGCGCCGCCCCGTAGACATTCCGCAACGCCTCCGGAATGGCCCGGGAGCTCACGCTCACCGCGCGCATCGGCCCGTTGGACCCGATGAAATAATTGGGCAGCGACTCGATGTTGCCGTCGAAGATCAGCCCGACGATCTCGGCGTTCCGGTTGATGACCGGGCTGCCGGAATTGCCGCCGATGATGTCGTTGGTGGAGACGAAATCGAGCGGCGTCGCGAGGTCGAGGCGGGGCTGCGCCTGCTTCCAGCGCTCCGGCAGCTGGAACGGCGGCTTGTCGTCGAAATCCGCCGACCGGCCATAGAGGCCGTAGAACGTCGTCTTGTACGACGCCTTGGTGCCGTTCATCGGGTAGCCCTTCACCACCCCGTCGGAGATGCGCAGCGTGAAGGTGGCGTCCGGCGGCAGCGTGGTGCCGTACGCCGCGAACACCGCCTTCCCGATCTTCCCGGCGTTGGACTCGATCACGTCACTCTGGTGGGCCTGCCGCATCGCCGCCGGCGTGGCCAGCGGATCGATGGCGCGGGCCACCACGATCAGCGGGTCGGTCGAGGCATTCACTGCCGCCGATCCACCATCCATCAGCTGCTTCCGCACCGCCGGGTCCGTCAGCTTCGTGCCGGAGATGAGCGCGTCAGCCGCCGCGGCCGGTGTGCGGCCGGCCAGCACTGCCCGGAGGAATGGATCGGCCGCCGGCAACTCCTTCGACGCCGCCTCCAGCTGGGCGGTGAGCAGCATCTTCTCCAGCGTCAGGTCGAACTGCGAGGCGGGCGCCGAGACCAGGCGCTTCAGGTTGTCGAGGCCGGCCCCGCGATACTGCGGGAGGCGGAGCGAGTCGGGCAGGGCCCCCTGCTTCGGCAGGCGCACCAGCGCGCCGGCATACCCCAGCAGCTGCGAGCCGCCGAAGCCGTACCAGCGCTGCGGCATCGCGTCGCGGGTCTGCGCCTGCTCCGCCAGCGCGATCGCGTCCCAGGCGCCGCCGTACTGGGCCCGGAGGGCGGGCTTCGCCATGATGCGGGCGCGGAAGTCCTTCTCGAAGTCCGCCTTCTTCCGCATGATCGTCGAATCCAGGAGGCCGCTCCGGTATCCGGTCAGCGCCTTGAGCGAGTTCTTGAGCCCGAAGATGGTGTTCTCGTACTGGCGGGCGGCTGCGGGATCCTGCGCCGAGCGGGCCTCGTACACGCCGGCCTGCCGGGCAAGTGTCTGCAGGCGGCCGGGCAGGCCGATGTCGCGGAGGTAGCGCATCTGGGCCATCGTGTTGAGGCGGCCGGTCCCTCCCGGATTGCCGGTCACGAAGACCAGGTCGCCCTCGGTGGCACCGCCGGCGCTCCAGGAGAAGTAGTCCTTCGGGTGGAAGGGCTGGTCGTTCTGGTACACCCGCAGCAGCGACACATCCAGGTCGTAACGCGGGAAGGTGAAGTTGTCGGGATCGCCGCCGAAGAAGCTGATCGCCTCCTCCGGCGCCATCACCAGGCGGACGTCATTGTAGCGCTGGTACTGATAGAGCGAGTAGCGGCCGCCGTTGTAGAGCGTCACCACCTGGCAGATGACGTCGGGGGCCGTTGCGCATCCCTTTTCCAGCGTGCCGATGACCGCGGACCGCTGCTCGGCCTGCTTGCCGGGGCTGGTGGCGGTCACCGCCGCCTGTACCTTCGCGGTCACGTCGGTGATGGACTGCAGCTGGTCCACGTACATGCCGGGGCACTTGCGCTCGTCCTGGATGCTGGTGGAGACGAAGCCCGTCTCCATATAGTTCGTGTCGGCCGGGGAAGCCGCCGCGATGCAGGACCGGGCGCAGTGATGGTTGGTCATCACCAGTCCCTGGCCCGAGACGAAGGACGCGGAGCAGCCGGGCAGGCGCACCGACGCCAGCCGCACATGGTCCAGCCAGCCGGCGGGCGGCGTGAAGTTGTAGGTGGTCTTCCAGTAGTCGAGCGGCGGGGCATCGAAGGTCCACATCGTCCCGAAATCCTTGACGAACGCCGCGTTCGATTCCTGGGCCGGCGCGGGCTGCGCCGCCAGCAGGAGAGCCGCCACCACCGGGAGCACACGAACCAGTCCGATGCGCATCGCTTGCCTCTCAGGGCCTGAAGGGTCGCTGTGGAATGCCCTCAAGCTACACCGCGGCCAATGCTTCCGCGAGCGGCGCGGATGACCGCTGACGCGCGGTTCCTCGACGTGTGGACGGCGGCCGGCGCCGGGGCCGGCGCCCCGGCCGCCTTCGCCGAACTGTCCCGGCGCCTGGCCGAGCCTGCTCGCCACTACCACACGCTCGCACACGTACTCGCGACGCTCGCTGCGCTCGACACCTGCCGCCACCGGCTGGTGCGTCCGGCAGAGGCGGAGCTTGCACTGTGGTATCACGACGCGGTGTACGACACCGGCCGGAACGACAACGAAGCCCGGAGCGCCGACCTGGCGGCGGCCACGCTGGAGGCGGCAGGCATGGCCACTGATGTGGTGGCACGGATCCGCTCGATGATCGGTGACACCCGCCACGCCGAACCGGCCAGTTCCCCGGACGGACAACTGGTGGCTGACGCGGACCTGGCCATCCTGGCCGCCGAGCCGTCCGTTTTCGACGCCTACGACGCCGCCATCCGCGAGGAGTACGGCTGGGTGCCGGAGCCGGTCTACCGCGCCGAGCGCCGGCGCATTCTCGCGGAATTCCTTTCGCGGCCCCGGATCTACCAGAGCGAGTGCTTCAGGCAGCGGTTCGAGGCCGCCGCCCGCGCCAATCTTGAACGGGCGGTGCAGCGGCTGTATCTTTCCCGGCCAGAAGGGGAGTAGCTCGTCCGCCGTATGGCGGAAGGCCGGATCGTCAGGACTGTCCGAGAGGGCACGGTCCGGCCAGGAGGCGGGGAAATCCCGGCCTCAGGGCGAGACCTTCGTCCACCGCGGCCAGCACCGGGGGACGAAGGTCTCGTTTTTTTCGTGCTGGCACGGAGAGACAGGATCGTACCGATGAGCGGCTACGCCAAGACCTTCATCCTGATGGCCGGCCTGATGGGCCTGTTCCTGGTGGCGGGACAAATCCTCGGCGGCTCGCAGGGCCTCGTGCTCGCCGCGATCGTCGGCGGGCTCATGAATTTCGTGATGTTCTTCTTCTCCGACCGCATGGTGCTGAAGATGTACCGGGCCCAGGTGGTGACGGAACAGGAGGCGCCGGAGCTCTACCGGGTGGTGGATCGGCTGCGCCAGCGGGCCGGCCTGCCGATGCCGGTGGTGGCCATCGCCCCGCATGAGCAGCCCAACGCCTTCGCCACCGGACGGAACCCGGAGCATGCCGTTGTCTGCGTCACCGCCGGCATCCTCAAGTACATGCCGATGAACGAACTGGAGGGCGTCATCGCGCACGAGCTGGCGCACGTGAAGAACCGGGACATGCTCACCACCACGATCGCCGCGGGCATCGCGGGCGCGCTGTCGTACCTCCCGTACGCGCTCTTCATGGGTGGCCGGGACGACGAGCACGGCAATCCGGTGCTGCAGATGGTCTTTCTCCTCCTGGCACCGATTGCGGCGATGATGCTGCAGTTCGCGGTGTCCCGCCAGCGCGAGTTCGAGGCTGACCGGGTGGGGGCGGAGATCGCCGGCAACCCGCTGCCGCTGGCCCATGCGCTGGGACGGCTGGACAGCCTCGCGCACCAGATCCCCATGCGCGTGGCGCCGGCGGCCGCGCCGCTGGCGCAGGTGAACCCGCTCGCGGCCACGGCGGGCGGATTCACGCGGCTCTTCAGCACCCATCCGCCCACCGGGGAGCGGATCGCCCGGCTCGAAGCGATGGCCCGGGGCCGCTGAGTGGGACATCACGGCCCGTACGTCTGGATCGGTTTCACGGCGCTGGTCGCCGTACTGCTGTTCGTGGATCTGTTCGTCGTCAACCGCCGCTCCCACACCCCGTCCGGCAAGGAAGCGCTGGCCTGGAGCGGGTTCGTCATCCTCCTCGCCCTCGCGTTCGGCGGCTTCATCTACTGGCGGGAGGGCGGCACATCCGCGCTGGAGTATTACACCGGCTACGTGATCGAGCTGAGCCTCAGCGTGGACAACCTGTTCGTCTTCCTGCTGGTGTTCCAGTTCTTCAACGTGCCGGACAATCTCCGTCCCACGGTGCTGCAATGGGGCATCCTGGGCGCGGTGGCGATGCGGCTGGTGATGATCGTCGCGGGAGCATTGCTGCTCAGCCGGTTCGAGTGGATCATCTACATCTTCGGCGCCTTCCTGGTGTTCACCGGCATCAGGATGTTCCGCTCCGGCGGCGCGACGGTGGACGTGGAGCACAACCGCGTCGTGCGCTGGGCCCGCAAGGTGATCCCGGTGAGCGACAGGTATGTCGGCGGGAAGTTCTTCACCCGGACACCGGCCGGCCTGCTCGCCACCCCGCTGCTGCTGGTGCTGGTCGTGATCGAGTGGACCGACCTCATCTTCGCGGTGGACTCGATTCCCGCGGTCTTCGCCGTCACCCGCGATCCGTTCCTGGTGTACAGCTCCAACATCTTCGCCGTGATCGGGCTCCGGGCGCTGTTCTTCGTGCTCGCGGGGATGATGGACAGGTTCGACTATCTCAAGTACGGCGTGGCGCTGGTGCTGGTCTTCGTCGGGCTCAAGATGGTGCTGGCCTACTGGGTGCACCTGCACATCGCGGTGTCGCTCGCGGTGATCGTGGGGATCCTGGGCGCGTCGGTGCTGGTGTCGTTGCGGCGGAATCCGGCGGCGCGCCGGGGGGCATAGGGGCGCACGGCCGTGCGCCCTTACGACGCGCCCCGGCGCGCCGCATATTGCGCCATGGTTCCACATCCCGGTGCAACGCCGCCGCGCGGCATCCTCGCCCGGCTGGGGCTCGACCGGCCCGAGCTCCGCGCCTGGGCGATGTACGACTGGGCCAACTCCGCCTTCATGACGGTGATCGTCACGGCGGTGTTCCCCACCTACTACGCCGCCGTCGCCGCCAGGGGGCTCGCCAAGGCCCAGGCCACGCTCTACTACGCCAACGCGACCACCATCTCGCTCGCGTGCATCGCCGTGCTCTCGCCCATCCTCGGTGCGCTGGCCGACTACCGCGCCGCCAAGAAGCGGTTTCTCCTCGCGTTCCTGACGCTGGGCGTGACCACCACGGGGCTCCTGTTCTTCGTGAAACAGGGTGACTGGCTCCTCGGGCTTCTGCTGTTCGGGATCGCCAACATCGGCATCAACGGTTCCTACGTCTTCTACGACTCGCTGCTGCCGCATATCGCCTCGGACGAGGAGATGGACCGCGTCTCCAGCGCCGGCTACGCCCTGGGCTATCTCGGCGGCGGACTGCTGCTGCTCGCGTCGCTCATCGTCATCCTGAAGCCGGGCCTGGTAGGGCTGCCGACCGGACCGGAGGCCAGTACCCTGCCCGCCCGGCTCTCCTTCCTTGCCACCGCCATCTGGTGGGCACTGTTCGCGATTCCGCTTTTCCGGAAGGTGCCGGAACCTCCCATGACCCGTGAGCGGGACGAGGCGCTCGGCACCGGTGCCGCCATCCGGGCAAGCATCGTCCGTCTGGGCGAGACGCTGCGCGAGCTCCGCGGCTACCGGCATGCGTTCCTGCTGCTCGTCGCGTCGCTCATCTACAGCGACGGCATCAACACGATCATCCGCATGGCGGCGGTCTACGGCACCGAGATCGGGATCCCGCAGCAGGCCCAGATCGCGGCGATCGTGATGGTGCAGTTCGTCGGCATTCCCTTCGCGTTCCTCTTCGGGGCGATCGCGAGCCGCATCGGCGCCAGGCACGCCATCTTCATCGGGCTGGCAGTCTACGCCGCGATCAGCGTGCTGGGCTACTTCATGCACACCACCCTGCACTTCTTCCTGCTGGCGTTCCTCGTGGGCACGGTCCAGGGCGGCACCCAGGCGCTGAGCCGCTCACTCTTTGCGAGCATGGTGCCGCGCCACAAGTCCGGGGAATTCTTCGGCTTCTACGCCGTCTTCGAGCGCTTCGGGGCGATCTTCGGCCCGCTGGTCTTCGGCGCGGTCGTGGCCGCCACCGGCTCCAGCCGCAACGCGATCCTTTCCATCATCGCGTTCTTCATAGCAGGTGCATTGCTGCTCTGGCGCGTGAACGTGCCGGAGGGCCAGCGCGCGGCACGCGCGGCGGACGAAGGACTGGTGCGCGCGTGACGGACGTCATCGAGCTCACCCGGCGACTGGTGGAGATCGAATCGCCCACCTTCGCCGAAGGGCCGGCGGTGGAGTTCATGCACCGCCTCCTCCAGGAAGCGGGCTACCACGTCACCCGCCAGCCGGTGAGCGAGGGGCGCGACAACATCTACGCATGCCGGGAGCCGCCGGTCGTGGTGCTCTCCACCCATCTCGATTGCGTGCCGCCCTACGTGCCGTGGCGCGACGACGGCGACACCATCCATGGCCGCGGCGTCTGCGATGCCAAGGGACTTGCAGCCGCGATGTTCGTGGCCGCCGAGCGGCTGGCCGCGCAGGGCGAGCGGCGGGTGGGGCTCCTCTTCGTGGTGGGCGAGGAGCGCGGCTCCGACGGTGCACGGGCGGCGCGGACGCTCACGCCCAAGGGCAAGTATTTCGTGAAT
>DASTBA010000088.1:0-13027 GCA_035712285.1 Gemmatimonadales bacterium
TCGCGGACCGATGCGATGATCGCGCTGGAGAAACTTCGCGGGATGTTCGGGGATGCATTCGTGGTCGACAGATAGGATCCTTGCAGCGGGCGCACGGCCGTGCGCCCTTACGGCGCCTCCTGCACATAGCTCCGCACCCACTCCTCCAACTTCGGCAGGTCCAGCAGCGCGTCCTTGCAGGGGCCCGACGGCAGGGTCATGGTGAGCCCCAGCACCGGTACCTTGCCCGCCACATCGTGCAGGCCGCTTACCATGTCCCGCTCGCAGGCCACTGCCACCACCGCACGCGGGCGACGCTCGCGGATCACCCGCCGGGCCAGCTGACCCCGCGTCGCCACGAAGACCGGCACGTCGTACTTCCCCGCCACGCCCAGGACCCCGTCGAGCGTCTGCTTCGAAAGGCACCGCGGAATCAGGACCAGCAGCTCCCCCTGCCCCACCTTCCGGCCGCGGTGTGACGCGAGCTCGTTGTACACCTTGACCGCCGCGTTCTCCACCCAGTCGCGCCAGCCAAAGAGACTGGAGACGCGGGACGTGAGGCGCATGAGGCGGAGGAACGGCCCCCGTTCGGCCAGGCGCTCGGGCAGGAGCGGCTGGTGCGCAGCGCAGGAACCGGTGATGAGCCCCCACCAGACCAGCGCGCCGCCGGAGACGGCGGCCAGCGCGGCCCACAGCGTGGCAGGAATGGCGAAATGTACGAGGGCAAGCCGGGGCGCCAGCAGATAGATCAGCAGTCCCGCAATGAGGAAGAAGCCGAGCATCGCCGCGAGCGACCAGGCAAGGAAGAGCCAGGGCGGAGAGTCGAAGTTGCCGGCGTTCGGCAGCGGCTTCCCGTCCCATTCGTCCCACTCGTGGCCCAGGCGGCGGTCCACGTCGATGTGGATGAGCTGGGCGCGGGCGGTGTCGGGCATGGCTGCAAGATAACAAGGCGGACAGGGCGGACAGGGCGGTCAAGTCGGGTTCCGGCTTCCGTCCAGGTGATGCCGTCAGCGCCTTCCTGTCCGCCTCGTCCGCCATGCCCGCCTTCCCGTCTTCCCGTCTTCCCGTCTTATTTCAGCCATGCTCTCCTCACCCGACATCAGCGGTGCCTGGCGGACTGACGAGCGGGCGCGTGCTGCCTACTCCGAAGGCGCCGGCATCTACCGGATCGTGCCGCGCGCGGTGGCCCTCCCGCGATCCGGCCGCGACCTCGCGGAACTCCTCGCCTGGGCGGGAGCGGCGGGTGTCGGCCTGATTCCCCGCGGTGCCGGCAGCGCCATGGGCGGCGGCAACGTGGGCGATGCCGTCATCGTGGACCTCACCGCACTGGAGAACCCGCGCCTGGTCGTTCATGCCGATCACCTTCGTGCGGAGACGTCGGCGTCCGTGACGTGGGAGGCGCTCCGGGCAGAAGCGGCACAGCACGCCCTTCGCCTGCCGCCTGATCCCTCCAGCGGCCGCTGGGCGACGCTCGGCGGGATGGTCTCCACCAACGCCGCCGGCGCCCGGTCGGTGCGCCATGGCAGCGTCCGGCCGTGGGTCCAGGCGGTGGAGATGATCACGGCAGATGGCGAGCACCTGAAGCTCGCGCGCGGACATCGCACCGGCCCGTCGGCCCAGGCCGTGCGGCGATTCGAGCAGGAGGCGGCGCCGGCCATTCGCGCCGCCGAGACGCTGATCCGGGACCGCTTCCCGCACACCCGCAAGAACTCCAGTGGCTACGCCCTCGACGCCTGGCTCAGGTCGGGCGACCTGCTCGATCTCGTGATCGGCGCCGAGGGGACACTCGGCTTCATCACCCAGGTCGAGTGGCGGCTCGAACGGCTCCCCGCCGCGGCGAGCGCGCTCCGGGTGTCGCTCGCCAGTCTCGACCACCTGGCCGACGCGGTCGGTGCGCTGCTGAATCACCGCCCGTCCGCGGTCGAGATGCTGGACCGGACCTTCCTGCAGCTCGTGGCCACGCGCGCGCCGGCGGTCGAGGCGATCGCCGGTCTCGACGCGGTCCTGCTGGTGGAGTTCGAGGCGGCGAGCGCGGAAGCGGCGCATGCCGCCGCACTGTCGGCGGCGGAGGCAGTGGGACCGCTGGCGGCCAAGGTGGAAACCGCCATCGAGGATGGCGATGTGCAACGGCTCTGGGCGCTTCGCCATGCGGCGAGCCCGATTCTGGCACAGCTGCCGGAGTCGCGCCGGTCGCTGCAGGTGATCGAGGACGGCTGCGTGCCGGTGGCGCGCCTGGGCGAATATGTCCGCGCCGTCCGCGAGCTCGCCGGCCAGCATCAACTCGAGGTGGTGCTCTTCGGCCACGCCGGCGACGGCCACCTGCACTGCAACCTGCTCCCCGACGTGACCGTGGAGGGATGGGAGGAGCGCGTGGCGGCCCTGCTCGCGGACGTCACCGGGGTCGTGGCACGGCTCGGCGGCACCACCAGCGGCGAGCACGGCGACGGCCGGCTCCGCGCTCCGCTGCTGGACAAGGTGTTCGGACCGGAGGTCGTGACGCTCTTCCGGATGGTCAAGCAGGCGTTCGACCCCCGTGGTATCTTGAACCCCGGCATCAAGCTCGGCTCGGCGCCACCGGTCGCCCAGCTCAAGGTGGGAAGCCACGCCGCTCCGATTCCCGACGATATCGCCAGGGCCCTCCGGGACATCGAGCGGAATGCGGGATATGCGAGGCCGCGACTGGAATTGGCGTAGGACGCAAGGCGACAGTCTTCGGTCACCGAATGCACGTGAGTCTGTCACCCTGAGCGAAGCGAAGGGGCCGAATCCAGGGCCAGGCCCCGCCTCTTCGGCCGCTCCGCGGCCTCAGAGTGACACTGCGGTTGACGACCGAAGGCAGCGGCCGACACTCCTTCACTCTCGATCCTCGACATCAACTCAAGCCCCGCACCCTGCGCCCCAGGTCTTCAATGGAAATCTTCCGCACCCCCCGCGTGACGCTCATCGGCCGGCCCCAGTTCCTGGAGCCGGAGCACCTGGCCGTGACCTGGCGCGGGGAGTCGAGCGACGGCGAGCGGCTGGCCGAGTTCGCGGGCCGGCTCTGCTACATGAGCCAGCACAACCCCGCCAACCGGACCACGGCGGAGTACCTGGAGAACATCCTGAAGCAGGGGCACGGCTCGGTCTTCGAGCATTCGCAGTACGTCCTGCTGCTGGAGGGGATCTCCCGGAGCTGCAGTCATGAACTGGTGCGGCACAGGGCGGGATTCGGGTACTGCCTTGCGGGCGATACCCACATCTACAGCGAGCACCGTTGGGGCGGGAAACGCAACGGACCCACTCGCCGAACGATCCGAGAGATCTTCGAGATGTCCCGGACGCCCCATGGACGTTCCCGGCTCAAGCTCCTCCGGATCCGGTGCCTCGACGAAGCGACCGGCACGTTCACCACCGGCCGTGTCCGCTCCGTGATCCGGAGCGGGGTCAGGCCGGTCTTCCGGGTGCGGCTGGAGGATGGGAAGGAGATCACCTGCAGCCGGGACCACCGGTTCCTCACGCTCGCCGGGTGGCAGAAGCTGGACGAGATCGTCGGTCTTGAAGTCAGTGCTGGCGGTGTCGCGACCTGGCATCGGGCAGACGCTGTCATGATGGTCAATGGCGTCAGCGCCGTCCATGACCGCGACTGGCTGGCCCGCCACTACCACGACCTTGGCCTGGACCAGAAATCCATCGGCGAACTTGCCGGGGTTTCCACTCACACGGTGCGAAGCTGGGTGCGGAAGCATGGCCTGCAGAAGCCGGCCGGATCCTGGTCGGTGGGAAGGACTCCATGGAACAAGGGCCGGCAATATGAAGCTGGCTGGCACCATACTGATGACACCCGCGCACTGCTCAGTTCAGCAAAACGGGGGGAGCGGAATCCGCGGTGGCGCGGCGGCGTCACGCGAGAAGCAGTTGCAATTCGCAAGCAGGCCACCAGCCTGCGGCAGGCCGCGTTCGAGCGTGACAATCACGTGTGCCGCCTGTGCGGACGGCGTGGCGGCCGACTCACCATCCACCATGTGATCCCCATCTGGTCGCGGCGTGACCTGGCAGGTGAACTGGACAACCTCGCCACCCTCTGCCGCGGCTGCCATCACTCGCTGAATGGCCGGGAGCTGGAATTCATCGAGCGTCTTGGCGGCAAGCGCGATCAGCTCGGCCCTGCGGCGGGGCCACGGGTGGGACGGGGCAATCTCATGGTTCCGCGGGTGCGCCGGATCGTCTCCGTCGTTTCCGCCGGCGAACAGGAGACATTCGACCTCGAAATGGACGGGCCGAACCACAACTTCGTGGCCAACGGGATCGTCACTCACAACTCCCAGCTGAGTCAGCGGTACGTGGACGAGTCCCACGCCGCCTTCGTGATGCCGCCGGCCATGCAGGGCAGCCCCGACCTCGAGGGGGAGTGGGAGCGGCAGGTGACGGCGGCGCAGGCCGCCTACGTCGCCGCGGTGGAGCACCTCATGGCGCGCTACGAGTGGGTGGAGAGCAAGGTCCACCGCCGCAAGATGGCCCGCGAGGCGGCCCGGAGCGTCCTCCCCAACGCCACCGAGGTGAAGATCGTGGTGAGCGCCAACGTCCGCGCCTGGCGCACCATGCTCGAGCTCCGGCTGGGCGAGGGTGCCGAGCAGGAGATCCGGCGCCTCGCGGTGGAAATCCTCAAGGTCCTGCGCGCGGAAGCCCCGCACCTCTTCGCCGATTTCGAGATTTATCGGGCCGATGACGGCGCCGAAGCCGGCCGCGTGGCGTTCCACAAGGTCTGATCGCGATGCTTTCTATTGTGCGGCGGTTCGAAATTTCTTACTTTAGCTGCGTCGGCGCAGCTCCAACTCGCTCGCGGCCTGTCTTTCGCGGACGGCCCTTTTTTGTAGGAGACGCCTTTTGGCAGTTCGGATCGGACTCGCCTACAACCTGAAACCCGAATCTCCGGCCGACGCGGCCGGGGCAGTCTCCGAGTCCCTTCCTCCCGGCGTCGCCGCCAATCGCCTCCGCCGCACCGACCTCGCACAGCCCGATCTCTACGCCGAGTGGGATGAGCCCGGCACCATTGACGCGGTCGAGCGCGCGCTCGCCACGCTGGGCCCGGTCATCCGTCTTGAAGCCGACGCGTCCTTCCCCGCCCGCCTCGCCGAGGCGCGGCCCGACTTCGTGTTCAACATCGCGGAAGGTCTCTACGGCCCGAACCGCGAGAGCCATGTCCCCGCCATCTGCGAATTCCTCGGCGTGCCGCACCACGCGTCGGACCCGCTCACCCTGGCGCTCTGCCTCCACAAGGGCCGCGCCAAGGAAGTAATGGTCCAGCACGGCGTGCCCACCGCGCCGTACATCCTCGCGCGCACCCGTGACGACGCCCGGAACTGCACCCTCCCCTTCCCGCTCTTCGCCAAGCCGGCGTTCGAGGGTTCGGGCAAGGGCGTGAGCACCCGGAGTCTCTGCCACAACCGGGCGGAACTGGTCCGGCTGGTGGAGGAACTCCTCGCCACCTACCACCAGCCGGTGCTGGTGGAGGCCTGGCTGCCGGGCCTCGAGTTCACGGTGCCGGTCATCGGCAACAGCCCCGAGGCGCGATGCCTGCCCATCGTCGGCATGCGCTTCGACACCCTGCCGCCCGGCGCGCCGCCGATCTACGGCTACGAGGCGAAGTGGCTCTGGGACACCATGGACCAGCCGCTCGACATCTACGAGTGCCCGGCCAGTATCCCCGCCGACCTCGCCGACCAGGTCCGTTCGGCGGCGCTTGCCGCCTACCACGCGCTCGAGTGCCGCGACTGGTGCCGTATCGACGTGCGCTGCGATGCCGCCGGCCGGCCGATGGTCGTGGAACTCAACCCGCTCCCCGGCATCCTCCCCGACCCGCGGGACAACTCCTGCTTCCCCAAGGCGGCGCGTGCCGCCGGCCTGGAGTACGACGACCTGATCCGCACCGTCGCCGACATCGCCTGGCGCCGGATCAGCGGCCAGTCGCTCCTCCGCGAGGCGGCGGCATGAAGGTCGCCATCATCTACGACGCGGGCAGCGAGGACTGGACCGCCCGGGACGTGGCCGCCGTGCGGGACAACGTGAACGAGGTGCGGGACGTCCTCCGCCTGCGCGGCCACGAGGTGGAAACGGTCGCCGTCCGCCTCGGCGACTTCCGCTGGCTTTCGCGGTGCCGGCGCTCGGACCTGGTCGTGAACCTGTGCGAAGGGGTGAACGGCCACGCCCGCTACGAGGACTACGTGGTCGCGGCGCTGGAGCTCACCGACACCGCGTTCACCGGCCCCCGGTCCTGGGCCATCAGTTCCTGCCACCGGAAGCACGTCGCCAACACCCTCCTGCAGTCGGCGGGGGTGCCGGTGCCGAAGTTCTTCCTGGCCGAAGGGAACCGGATGCCGGCCGATGCGCCGCTGCCGGCCATCGTGAAGCCGGCGGCGGAGGATGCCAGCGTCGGGATCGACCGCGGCGCCGTCTGCACCACCCGGAAGGCGCTCCGCGAGCGGGTCTCCAGCCTGCTCGAGCTCTTCGACGACGTCATGGTGCAGGCCTACGTGCCGGGCCGCGAGTTCAACGTCGGCTTCGTGGGCGAGCTGATGCTGCCGATCTCCGAGATCGACTTCGGCAGGATGCCGGAGGGCCACTGGCCCATCGTCACCTACGCCGCCAAGTGGGACGAATCGCACGCGGAGTACGCCGGCACCGAGCCGGTCTGTCCGGCGCACGTCCCCGCGGACCTGGCGCGGAAGCTCGGCAAGGTGGCGCGCCAGGCATGGAAGCAGATGTCGGGCGGCGAGGGATACGGGCGGGTGGACATGCGTCTCGACGAGCAGGGGCAGCCCTGGGTGATCGAGGTGAACCCCTGCCCCGACCTGAGCAGCGACGCCGGCCTCGCGCGCATGGGACGCGCGCACGGGTGGGACTACGGCGAGCTGGTGATGCAGATCGTGGACGAAGCGCTCACCCGCACCCGGCGCACGCGCGCGGCGGGCGAGCTCACGGCCGGCAAGGGCGCGGCCGAGGCGGCGTGGCGCCCGCAGGCGTAACGCTCAGGGCCGCGCAGCCGGGAGACCGGGCGCGCATCGAGGCGATCACCCGCGGCAACCGGCTCTTCCGCCCGGATGAAGTGCCGGTCGCCCTCGAGGTGTTCGATGCGGCGGTGGGAGGCGATCCCTCCTACACCGCGCTGGTGGCCGAGCACGAGGGACAGGCAGCGGGATGGGTGTGCTGGGGGGCGACTCCCTGCACCAGCGGGACATTCGACATGTACTGGCTTGCCGTGGACCCCGAATTGCAGGGCGCGGGAATCGGCAGCCGGCTGGTGGCGGAGATGGAACGACGGCTGGCGGGGAAGGCCCGGCTCATCGTGGTGGAGACGGCGGGCCGTCCGGACTACCAGCCGACGCGCGCGTTCTACGAGGCGCGCGGGTACCGTCGCACCGCCACGATCCCGGGGTTCTATGCCCCGGATGACGACCTGGTCGTGTACGTGAAGGGTCCGATGGCGAGCGCCGACTCAGAGGAGGGCGGGTAGCATCATGGAGACTTGGCAGGAACTACTGCGGAAGAACTCGATTCACAGCCTCGAGCAGCTGGCCGAGCGGTTCGGTCCGGAGAACTTCCCGGATCTCGACCGGCTGCGCCTCGCGGCCGAGAACTTCGAGTTCCGGATCTCTCCCGCGATGGCCGATCTGATCAAGGAGCCGGATGATCCCATCTGGCGCCAGTTCGTGCCGTCGTCCGAGGAGCTGGACATCGTGGATGGCGTGGTGGACTCGCTCAACGAGGACGCCGACAGCCCGGTGCCGAACATCACGCATCGCTATCCCGACCGCGCGCTCTTCCTGGTCTCTCCGGTCTGCGCCAGCTACTGCCGGTTCTGCACCCGGCGGCGCAAGGTGGGCGACCCCGAGAAGATCCCGATGTCGCAGTTCGAGAGCGCCTTCAAGTACCTGGAGGAGCACACCGAGATCCGGGACGTCATCATGTCCGGCGGCGATCCGCTCCTGCTCTCCGACCGGCGGCTGGACCTGATCCTCACCCGGCTCCGCGCCATCCCGCACCTGGAGATCATCCGGATCGGGAGCCGGATCCCCTGCCACCTGCCGGAGCGGATCACGCCCGAGCTCTGCGAGATGCTGCACCGGCACCACCCGCTCTGGATCAACACGCACTTCAACCACCCCGACGAACTCACGCCGGCGGCGGTGAAGGCCCTCGGCATGCTGGCCGACGCCGGCATCCCGCTCGGCTGCCAGACGGTGCTGCTCAAGGGCGTGAACGACGACCCGGACGTGATGAAGAAGCTGATGCATCGGCTGATGCAGGCGCGGGTCCGGCCCTATTACATCTACATGGCGGACCAGGTGGCCGGCGCCGAGCACTTCCGCACCACGGTGCAGACCGGGATCCGGATCATGGAGTCCCTCCGCGGATGGACCAGCGGGCTCGCCAACCCGCACTTCGTCATTGACGCCCCCGGCGGCGGCGGCAAGATCCCGCTGCTCCCGGAATACGTCGTGAGCATGAATGACGAGGAAGTGGTGGTCCGGAACTTCCGCGGCGACCAGTTCGTCTACAAGCAGCCGCAGCCGGATGCCGCGGTGGCCGGGCGGACCGACCCCGAATACCTCTTCCAGCCGACCTTCGACATCAAGAAGGGCCGGAAGCGGGGCGTGAAGAGCGTGAAGGCGGCGGCGGTGAAGACGAAGCGGAAGACGGCCTGATCATGTCACCCTGAGCGAGCAGGGCGAGCGAAGGGGCCGAAGCACCGGTGGATTTCGGTCCCCTCGCTGCGCTCGGGGTGACAGCGGTTCTGTAACGACCCGCCCTATCGCGTCCAGCTCTCCAGCGTGGCCAGCCACGAATACGGGTTGATCGTCACGTTCCCGATGTCCCGCCGGACGGCGGCGGCGTTGACAGGGGTGTAGAGAAAGATCGCCGGTGCGTCGGCGTTGAGCAGCGACATCGCGTCACGATACCGCGCACCGGCCACGGCGGTGTCGGACGCCAGGCCGGCGAGGGCAAGCAGCGAGTCGAAGCGCGGGTCGCTGAAGTGGCCGTAGTTCTGTGCGCCGAACCCCGCCGTGCCCCACTGGTCCTCCAGCCCGCGCATCGTCGGCTCGTCCAGGTACGCCCCGATGTAACTGTCGAACTTTCCTGCCGCCAGCCGCTCCTGGAATACCGGGAAGTCCACCACCGTGACGGTCACCGTGGCCCCGACCCGCCGCCACGCCTCCTGTAGCGCTTCCGCCATCCGCCGCCGGCTCGGGCTGGTGGACGGCACCAGGATATCAAATGTGTACGGGCGCACGGCGGCGCGCCCCCGCACCGCTGTGCGTCCCAACACCGCGCGAGCCGCCGCCGTGTCGGTCGGAATGGTGCGGATACCCCGCTCCCCGATCCACGCCAGCCCCGACATCGGGCCGGCCGGCGCATGCGCGGCAGGGCCGAAGGCATTACGGGCCACCGCATTCCGGTCCACCGCCATCGCGAGGGCCTGGCGCACCGCGCTGTCCGCCAGCGGCGAACGGCGGTTCCGGAGATTGAAGGCGAGGAATCCGTAGACGGCCGAGGGATAGGTCACCACCCGGTACGCGGAATCGGCCGCGACCCGTGCCGCCGCGTCAGGCGCAATCAGCGTCTCCAGCAGATCCGCTTCGTGCGAGAGTACCAGGTTGAGCGCCGCATTCGGGTCCTTCGTGAACCGGAAGATCACGCGCGTGATGGCCGGCTGCCGCCCGGCCGGAACGAGCGAGGAATCGGCCACGAGCGTGAGATCGCTGCCGCGCCGCCAGGCGCTCACCCGGTAGGGGCCGCTGCCCACGAGGTGAGCGACCGCCGTGTCGCCCTGCCAGCGGTCCGCCGGGATGCCGGACCAGACGTGGGCGGGCAGGATGCGGACATGGTACGTGGCGTCGTAGAGCTGTTCCGGCGAGGGGCGGGGAAAGCGGACCAGGACAGTGAGCGAGTCCTCCGCTTCGACGTGAATGGGAGACACCGCCGTCCGGGCCAGCGCGTCCACGATGCTGTCGGCATATGCGTGGAAGGAGAAGACCACGTCCTCGGCGGTGACCGGCTGTCCATCCTGCCAGCGGGCGTCGGGACGAAGGTGGAAGCGCCAGGTGAGCGAGTCGAGCCGCTCCCAGCGCCAGGCAAGTTCCGGCCGGTAGGCGGCACTGTCTATGCTCGCCGCACCCGCCGGCAGGGTGGCGAGTCGCTGCCACACGAGATCGCCGACATCCCGGGCCACCGATTCGAAGGCCAGCGGCGGCAGTACCGAGGGTGGCTCGCCCACCGTGGCCACTACCACCGTCCTGCCCTGGCTCGCTACGCGCCGTTCCCCCGTCGAGCAGGCTGCAACCAGCAGGAGAAGCAGCAGGGCAGGACCTTGCCTCACGCCGACCTGGCCATCTGTTGCGCGATCCTCGCGAACTTCTCGGCATGGCCGAGCAGCATGGTGACTTCCTTGTGGTCGCCGCGCAGGCGCCCTTCGGCCAGGTCGGCGGTGACCGAGGCCATGATCTCGACCGCGCGCCGGAGCCGGAACCGCTCGAGGGTACTGGCAGGATCCGGATTGTTGGAGGCGGAGAGGATGGCCCAGAGTCGGAGGCGGAGATCATCCACGCCGGCCTTGAGGTCCTTGATGCCGGCGACCGGCACCGTGCCGGTATCCAGGCGCTGCTCCATGGTCTGGAGTGCCGCCCGCATGCGTGCCAGCTCGGCGTTCGCTTCGCCCTGGGTCATACGATTGTCCTGATGGGGGTTGGCGCCAATATAGCCAGCCGCCCGAGGTACCGCACGGGCCCGGACACTACTCGGGATCGCCGGAAACCAGGTGCCTGAACGTCTCGAACAGATCCGGTCGCCACCACGTCCTCGTTTCGGTCATCCGCTCCAGCGCCACACCGACGTTCATTGCCCCGCGGTAGCTGCGGGTGGTAGTCAGCGCGTCGAAGACATCCACGATGCAGATCACCTGGGCCGCCAGGGGGATTTCGTCGCCCCTGAGCCGATCCGGATAGCCGCTCCCATCATACTTCTCATGGTGCCACCGGATGATCGGCTTGATGTCCCACGGAAAATCCACCGTGGCGAGCAGCTCGATCCCCCACTCCGGGTGGCGGCGGATGACCGCGAACTCCTCGTCGGTCAGCCGGCCCGGCTTGTTGAGGATCTCGTGGGGGATGCGGACCTTGCCCAGGTCGTGCAGGTAGGCGCCCAGCCGAAGGGCGGTAAGGTCCTCATCCGTCATGCCCAGCGCCGCCCCCAGCCGCGCACCCAGCGAGGCCACCCGCTCGCAATGGCCGAAGGTGTAGCTGTCCGCCGACTCGATGGACTGGCCCCATTCCCGCACCACCGCCAGGTAGGTACTCTCGAGCCGATGCACCCGACCCGACACGTCCACCAGTTCATGCCGCGCGTCCAGCCGCCGGAAGAGCCGGTGCGCGGCGTTCAGCAGCTTGAGCGAGTCCTGGTTCCGGCCCGTCGCCTGGTAGAGCAGTGCCATCTCGCGCGACGACTCCGCCTCGCTCAGCACCGAGCCGGTGTTCACCGCCAGGTCAATCGCCGCCCGGAGGCGGGACTCGGCCAGTTGCACGCGCCCCGTTTCCCGGTAGATCCGGCCGATCATCTGGTAGGCGTCGGCCCGGTCCAGCCTGAGGTCCATCTCGGTGAAGATGCCGAGGGCCTGGGTGGCGCTCGCCATGGCTTCCTCGAACTGCTGGCGCGTCGCCAGCACATCGGCGCGGTTGAGCAGCACCAGCCCGCGCAGGTGCACGTTGCCCAGCGCCTCGGCGATGGCGAGGCTCTCCCGGTAGTGCGCGTCGGCCTGATCCAGTTCGCCGAGGTCCGCGTGGAGCATCCCCAGGTTGTGCTCCACCTCTGCCCGTCCGCGCTCGTCCGCCGCCGCCGCAAACGCCGCGATGGCGCGCTCGAAATGGGCGCGCGCACTCACGTGATCACCCTGTGTATTCGCCAGGATGCCGAGATTCTGCTCCACCTTCCCGCGCAGGGCGTCATCGGCCCCGCCCAGCTCCAGCGCCCGCCGGAAGCGACGCCGTGCCGAGTCCATGGAGCCCGACTCGAAATCGAAGCCGGCCAGGGCGTTGAGCGCGCGCGCCGAGCGGAGTGTGTCGCCGCTCTCGGTGGCGAGGCCGAGACTCCGCTGCGCCAGCTCCTGGGCACGCTGTGGCTCGTCACGGTGGTGCGCGATGACCGCCAGCTGGCGGAGCGCATCCGCCATCACTTCAGGCACCCCATGCTGCTCCGCGAGGTCCAGCGCCTGTTCGAAGACCGTCGCCGCCTCCGCGAGGAGCCCCGACCGTGCCTGCGCCTCCCCGGCCGAAAGCAGGGCTGCCGCCGACTCCTCTGGGGAGGAGCCGGCGGCAGCCGGTAGTTCGACGCCAGCGGTCACGCGCCTACCAGGACACGGCGTAGCGGGAGAAGTGCCCGATCGGCGCCGTCACGCTCTGCGCCCGTGCGTTATCCCTGGCGTTCAGCGTCTCGAGAACGTTGAGGTCCTCGTCGGTGTACACGATGCCCTTCTTCGGCCCCACCGCCTGACAGTTGGCGTAACCCATCGTCAGCGCAGCCGGCTTGGCGAACGTGAGCCCTTCGGGCCCGAAGCGGACGGTGTTCGCGGAGCCGGCCACCTGCGTCATGCTGATCGTCACGTCGTCATTCAGTGCGCCCTTCGGCACCACCAGCTTGTAGGAGCCGACGCTGATCGTGCCGCCGCTCCGGCCGATCACCTTGCTCGCGCTCAGATCCTGCAACGGCGCGCAGGTGAGGAGCTGCACCACGTCGGACAGCGTGGTGGTGGTGAGGGCGACCGTCGTATCCACCAGGCCGGTCGTCCGGTTCAGCAGGGAGCCGAGCAGCGCGTTCGGGGCCGATGCCGTACTCGGGGCAACCGGACTGTCGGCGGCACAGGCGCTGCCCGACAGCGCCAGTGCAGAGAGACACAGGGCTCGAATCCAGGTCGGGGTGCGCATGCCAGCTCCAGGTCGAAGGTCAGCCACGTGGTGCACCGATACCGTTCCGAGCGCGACCGGCTCGGACCAGACACCCCGGAAGGGGCCGGGTGCGGGTC
>DASTBA010000089.1:0-4283 GCA_035712285.1 Gemmatimonadales bacterium
AATGTGCGCGAACTCCGGAACGCCGTGGAGCGGGCGCTGGTGCTGTCGCCCCCGGGCGTGCTCCGGGCCGAGGAGTTCCCGGCCGACGCCGGGACGCGAGGCACGGGAACCGGACCGCTTCCGTTCCCCGCCTCGCTGGAAGAGATCACGCGGGCCGCCGCCGTGGCCATGCTGAGTCATACCGGCGGCAACAAGAGCGCCGCCGCGCGCCGTCTCGGCATCTCGCGGCCTCGACTGCTCCGGCTGCTGGACGGAAGCCCCGGGCCGGCGGACGACTGACCTGAACACCGTCACAGGAGTGCCGTCATGAACCGCATCAAGCCGGGATACGCGATTGCGACGCTGGCCCTGGCCGCCGTGCTCGCCTCCTGCGGCGACGCGACCGGCCCGGACACGCGTCCGCCGTCGGACCTGACCATCCTCCGGGTGGCGGCGAGCGCGCCACCACTCGAAGAAGACGAGATCAGCTTCTACGCCGTCCGCGGCCAGAGCCGGGACGGAAGGATCTACTTCCTGGACTCGCAGGGCGCGCGCGGGGAGGAGTACCTCCGGCTCACCTTCGACGGCGAATCCATCCTCAACGGCGCGGACGGGCTGCCCATTGCGGTCGGCGACTCGGTGCTCATCACCGTCCGGGTGGTGGATCCGGCGCGCGTGCAGTTCGAGTTCGAGCCGGCGGGCATCGTCTTCAACCCGCTGCACATGCCCGAGCTCCGGATCCGCTACGACGAGGCGGACCACGACTTCAACAACGACGGCCAGCAGAACGCCACGGACGCGCAGATCGAGACCGAGCTCGCGCTCTGGCGACAGGAGGTCGTGGGCACACCCTACCTGAAGCTGCCGACCACGCTCATGATCGCCCTCGACGAGGTCGAGGGCCTGCTGCCGGGATTCAGCCGGTACGCGATCGCGTACTGACGCGCGTCAGGATGACCGACCCGGCCGCGGACCCCGCCCTGCTCCTGCGAGAGGCCACCCGGCACACCCGCCGGGGTGAGCTGGAGGCCGGCTGGCGTCTCGCCTCCGACGCGCTGGCGCGCTTCCGCGCGCGGGGCGACCGGGACGGGCGGATGCGCACCATCAACCTGCTCGGGGCCATCGCCTGGGAGCGCGGCGCGGTGCAGGATGCCGAGCGCAGCTTCAGCGAGGCACTCGCCATTTCCGAGGAGCTCGGCGATCCGACCCTGGGCGCACGCACGTCGAACAACCTGGCGTCGGTCGCCAATCTCCGGGGTCACTCGCTCCGGGCGCTGAGTCTCTACCGCCAGGCGCTGCTCAACTACCAGCGGCTGGGCGACCGCCGCGGCCTGGCGGAGACCTGGCACAACCTGAGCCTCACCTGGCGGGAGATGGAGCGGTCGGGCGAGGCGGAGTCGGCCGCGCGCGAGGCGCTGCGCCACGCGGAGCGCGCCGGTGATCATGCGCTGCTGGCGCTGGTGATGACCGGGCGCGCCGAACTGGAACTGCGGCGGGGCGACCCGCGAGTGGCGGAGCGGACGCTGGTGCAGGCACGCCGCCTCGCATCGGAAGCGGAGGATGCGCTGGGCCAGGCCGAGGCCGAACGGGTCCAGGCGCTGCTCTACCTGCGGGACGGGAAGCCGGAGCTGGCGTTCCGCGCCGCCGTCGGCGCGCGGAGCGTGGCGGATGTGCACGGCAGCGCGTTGCTGGCCGCCGAGTGCTCGGCGGTCGCCGCGGTCGCGGCGCGGACACTCCGGCATGTCGATGCGGAGACGCACGCCGCAATGGCCCGGGCCGGGTTCGAAACGCTTCACGCTGTACGGCTCGCCGAGCGCTTCGAGGAGGAATGGAACCGGGCACGCTGATCAGGTATCGCGTGGCGGGCGGCCCCGGCGCCGGAGCATCAGGTAGATCGCGAGATTGAACAATACGACCAGCGTTCCGAGCAGCACCTGCACGTTCCGGGTGAGCCCGCGGGGGTACAGCACCGGCAGGATGTAGTGCTCCACGAAGCCGCCCTGATACCCCGACTGCCCACCCAGCCGGCGCAGCCAGTTCTCCAGCGGCGTCAGCGGACAGATCCATCCCGCAAACTCGATCAGCGCGCCCCACGCCGCCGCCGGCAGGTGGAACCACGGCGCCCGCCGCCAGCGGAACGCCAGCAGCCCGCCGAAGATCACGAACAGCACGAAGCCGAGGTGCAGGAGCACCACGGCTTCGGCCAGCATGCCGTAGAGCATGCGGAAAGCTATACCGGCGGCAGTGCGCTCACGCCGGGACGGCCACCACCTTCTCGCTCTCTTCCGCCACTTTCGCCGTCACCTCCGGCGGGGCCTCGGCATAGCCGCGGAAGACCTGCCGGTGGGTGCCGCGCCCGTGCGTGATCGAGTGCAGCGTGGTGGAATACCGGTACAGCTCCGATTCCGGAATCACCGCGCGCACCTTGATGAGCCGGCCGTCCTGCTCCGTCCCCAGGATCTGCCCGCGTCGTGACGAGAGATCGCCCATCACGTCACCCAGCACGTCGTCGGGCGCCCAGACGGTGAGATCCACGAGCGGCTCGAGCAGCACCGGCTTGCACTGGGGGGCGACGGTCCGGAAGGCCAGGATGCCCGCCATCTTGAACGACATTTCGTTCGAGTCCACGTCGTGGTACGACCCGTCGAAGCACTCGCAGGAGAAGTCCACCATCGGATACCCGGCCACCACGCCCCGCTGCGCCGACTCCTGCACCCCGCGGTCCACCGCCGGGATGTAGCGATTGGGAATGACACCGCCCACGATCTTGTCCACGAACTCGTAGCCCGAGCCGCGGGGCCGCGGCGCGAGCCGGATCCAGCAGTCACCGTACTGGCCCCGCCCGCCGCTCTGCTTCTTGTGCTTGCCCTGCCCCTCGCCCCGGCCCTTGAGGGTCTCGCGATACGCCACCTTCGGCCGGATCAGTTCCGCCTTCACGCCGAACTTCCGCTCCAGCCGGCCGAGGATCGTCTCGAGGTGGCGCTCGCCCATGCCGTGAATCAGGGTCTGCCCCAGTTCGGAGCTGTACTCGAAGTGGAAGGTCGGGTCCTCCTCGTGGAGCTTGTGGAGGCCGGCGGCCAGCTTGTCCTCGTCGCCCCGGGTCTTGACCGCCACTGCCGAAGTGGACACCGCGTCGGGAAACGGGGTGGGCGCGAGCCGCACCGGATAGTCCTGGCGGCAGAAGGTGTCGTTGGTGTGGGTGTTCCGGAGTTTCGCGACGGAGCCGATGTCGCCGGCCGAGAGGCGCTCCACCTCCGCCCGTTCCCGCCCCTGCTGCACCGACAGGTGGTTGAGCTTCTCCGCCACCTCGTGCTCGGCGTTCCAGACCTCGTCGCCGTTCTTCACGTCGCCGCGGTAGAGCCGGAACAGCGTCACGTCGCCGACATGCGGCTCGGACACCGTCTTGAACACATGGCCCAGAAGGGGCGCGACGGGTTGCGCCCCGTCCGCGTCGGACCCGGGAATGGGCGCCTCCCGAGGCGCCGGGAACAATTCCACCATCTCCGTCAGCAGGGTGCGGGTGCCGTAGGTGAGCTCCGCGCTGCCGCAGAACATGGGGACGATCTCCCCCGCCAGCATGGCCCGCTTCATCACGGCGACGATCTCCTCGCGGGGAATCGTCTCGCCGGAGAGGTAGCGCTCGATCAGCGCGTCATCGGTGGCCGCCACCGATTCGGTCAGCTGCTCGGTGTAGCGCGTCACCCGCTCGGCCACCTCGGCCGGGATGCCCGTCTCGTCGTATTCGCCGCTCTTCGTGCCCTTCCGGTATTCGTGGCACTTGCCGGTGAAGAGGTTCACGATGGCGTGGAAGTGCGGCCCGTCGCCCACCGGCACTTCTACCGGCACCACCTTGGGCGAGAGGTGCTCGCGCACGTCCTCGAACACGCTCTCGAAGTCGGCGTGCTCCTTGTCCATCGCAGAGACGAAGAGAATCCGCGGCAGGTGCAGGTAATCGCAGATCTCCCAGACCTTCTCGGTGCCCACCTCGACGCCGGCCGTACCGGAGAGCACCACCACCGCCGCGTCCGCCGCGTGGAGCCCACCCACCGCCTCACCGAAGAAGTCGAGGTAGCCGGGCGTGTCGATCATGTTGATCTTGGTGTCCATCCACTCGGCGTAGGCGAGGCCGAGGCTGATGGAATGCTTGCGTTCGATTTCGTCGGGGGAGTAATCGGTGAGCGTGGTGCCGTCCCTGATGGAGCCATGGCGGCGGCTGGAACCGGAGACGAACGCCAGGGCATCCACGAGCGAGGTCTTGCCGCTGGCGCCGTGACCCACGAAGGCCACGTTCCTGATTGCGTCGG
>DASTBA010000090.1:0-24861 GCA_035712285.1 Gemmatimonadales bacterium
CCCCAGCGCACGATGCAGACATTGAGGAAACTGCCGAGCACGAGCCCGAGCACCGCCGCCAGCGTCGTGAGGAGCCAGGGAGGCAGGTCAGTCACGCTGTACCTCGTAGAGCAGGATGGCGGCCGCCGCCGCGACGTTGAGCGACTCGGAACCCTCAGCCAGCGGAATCGAGACCGACCGGTGTGCCAGTCTTGCGACGGCGTCCGAGATGCCGGCGCCCTCGTTCCCTACCACGAGGGCCAGGCGCTCCGGGCGCTGGCCGCGGTCCAGCGGTTCGCCATCGGCCGCCGCGAGCCAGACGCTGGCGGACTGCTGCGCGGCCCACGCGCCGAATTCGCTCACGTCCGCCGCGACGCAGGGAAACCGGAAGGTGGCGCCCATCCCGGCGCGCAGCACCTTCGGGTTGGTGAGTTCGGCGGTGCCGGCGAGGGCGATGACGCCGCGAGCGCCGAGGCCGAACGCGGTGCGGGCAAGGGTGCCGACATTGCCGGGGTCCTGCACCGCATCGAGCACCAGCACCGTGTCCCGCGGCCGCATCGCAATGTGATCCAGGCTCCAGCGCGGAGGTGCGATGACGGCGATAATTCCCTGCGGGTGGTCGGTGTCGGCCAGCTCGGCGAGCTGGTCGGACGGTACGTCGTGCAGCCGCACGCCGGCGGCGGTGAGCGCCGCCTTGAGCGACTTCCCGCGCGCCGTCGCTTCCAGCGCCGGCCCGACCACGGCGCCGCGGAACTCGAGGCCGGCCGCATGTGCCTCCTCGACCAGGCGGACGCCCTCCGCCAGCGCCAGGCCGCGCCGCTCGCGGCCGCGCTTGAGCTTGAGGTCACGCACAGTCGAGATCAGGGAGTTGCTCATCTCATCCTTGATGCGGGTGAACCGCTAGATTACGACGAGTGAGCGTCGACGGTCGCCTGTCAGTTCCGACGCCATCACGTGTCCATGAGAGCCGGAGCGTCATGAAGATTGCCCTGAGCATCGCCGGTTCCGATTCCGGCGGCGGCGCCGGCATCCAGGCGGACCTCAAGACCTTCCTGCAGTTCGGGGTCCACGGCACCACCGCCATCACGGCACTCACCGCCCAGAACACGCTGGGCGTCACGGGAGTGCACGCAGTGCCGGCCGCATTCCTGTCGGCGCAGCTCGCCGCCCTGCTCTCCGACCTTCCGCCCGATGCCGTCAAGACCGGGATGCTCGCCGACGCGTCCCTGGTGCGGATCGTGGCGGGCGTGGCCCGGGAGCGTGCCTGGGAGCGCCTCGTGGTGGATCCGGTCATGGTCGCCTCGGCTGGCGACCGGCTCCTCACGACCGACGCCGAAGCCGTCCTGCGCGACGAACTGCTGCCGCTGGCCGCGCTCGTCACCCCCAACCTGGATGAGGCCGAGATCCTGCTCGGCACGACCGTGCGCGATCCGGTCGCCATGGAGCGGGCCGGGCGCGCCCTGCTCGAGCTGGGGGCCCGCGCCGCCCTCATCAAGGGCGGGCATCTTGCCGGGGACACCGTCACCGACGTGCTCGTGCTCCGTGACGACGTGCAGCGCTTCACCCGCCCGCGCATCAACGTGGCCGGTGCCCACGGCACCGGCTGCACACTCTCGGCCGCCATCACCGCCGGGCTCGCCAACGGCGAGCCCTTGCCGGCCGCTGTCGAGGCCGGGCTCCGCTTCGTGGCCCGGGCCATCGAATCCGCACCATCACTCGGCCGAGGGCACCCGCCGCTCAACCACGGCGTGGCCGCAGTCTGAACGTCAGCCTGCGCGCGCCAGCACGCCCTCGACGAGATCACCCAGCGCCTGCTGCACCTTGTTCGCCGTTTCCATCACCTCAGCGTGCGACAGGCTATGGTGCGCGATGCCGGCGGCCAGGTTGGTGATGGTGGAAATGCCGAGACAGCGCATGCCGCGCGCCCGTGCGGCGATCACCTCGATCACGGTGGACATGCCGACGGCGTCGGCGCCCAGCCGTTCCAGCATGCGCACCTCCCCGGGCGTCTCGTAGTTCGGCCCGAGGAGGCCGGCGTAGATCCCCTCCGCCAGCGGGATGCTCTTCTCCTGCGCGACCGCGCGTGCGAGTCCGCGCAGCCCCGGATCGTACGCCGCCGACATGTCGGGAAAGCGGTCCTCACCCGGGAGCGCCTCGCCCACCAGCGCATTGCGGCCGGTGAGGTTGAGGTGATCGCTGATCAGCATGAGAGTGCCGGCGTCGAACGTGCGCCGGATGCCGCCCGCGGCGTTGGTCACGACCAGCGTGCGCACGCCAAGTTCGGCGAAGACCCGCACCGGCAGCGCGCTCAGGTCCGCGCCGTGCCCCTCGTACATGTGAAAACGGCCGCTCTGCAGCAGCACCCGCCGGGCGCCGATCCGGCCCGCAATCAGCTCCCCCGCATGTCCCTGTACCGTCGGCAGCGGAAAGCCGGGGATCTCGCGGTACGAAATGGTCGCGGGGCTCGCGACACGGGACGCGAAGCCGCCCAGTCCCGACCCCAGCACCACGGCAACCTCCGGCTGGAAGCCGGCGAGCCGCGATCGCACCGCATCGGCCGCGGCGCTGATGGCGGCCGTCCGCTCGTCTCCCATCGTGGCGTCGCCTCCGGTCAGAGCAGCATGCCGGCGATGGTCGCCGACAGGAAGTTGGCCAGCGTGCCGGCGAGCATGGCGCGGAAGCCGAGGCGGGCGAGATCACCCTTGCGCTCGGGGGCCAGCGAGCCGATGCCGCCGATCTGGATGCCGACCGACCCGATGTTGGCGAAGCCGGCGAGCGCGAACGACGCGATGGTGAAGGCACGCACCGAGAGCACGTCCTTCATCGGGCCCAGCTGCGAGTAGGCGATGAACTCGTTGAGGACGGCGCGGGTGCCGAGCAGGCCGCCGACGATCTCGCTCTCCTTCCACGGCACGCCCATCGCCCACGCCACCGGCCGGAGCACCCAGCCGAAGATGGTCTGCAGGCTGTCGGGGAACCAGTGCGCGAAGCCGTGGATCCAGCCGAACAGCCCGTTGACCAGCGCCACCAGCGCCAGGAAGCTCACCAGCATGGCGATCACGTTGAGCATGAGGTAGAGCCCTTCGCTGGTCCCGCGCGAGGCGGCATCCACCACGTTCACGTCGGTCTTCGGGATCTCGAGCCTGGTGTTGCCGTAGGTCTCCGGCACTTCAGTCTCGGGCTCGAAGAGCTTGGCCATCATGATGGTGCCGGGCGCCGTCATGATCACGGCGGTGAGGAGGTGCCGCGCCTCGATGCCGAAGGCGATGTACGCCGCCATGATCGAGCCCGAGACATGCGCCATGCCCGAGGTCATCACCGTCATCAGCTCGGACCGCGTCATCCGCGGCAGGAACGGCCGGATGGTGAGCGGCGCCTCGGTCTGTCCCATGAAGATCGAGGCGGCCACGTTGAGGCTCTCGGCGCCGCTGGCCCCCAGCACCTTGCTCATCACCACCGCGAAGGCGCGGACGATGACCTGCATGATGCCCAGGTAGTACATGATGGCGAAGAGGGCGGAGACGAAGATGATGGCCGGCAGGATCTGGAAGGCGAAGATGACGCCGAGACTGGAGTGCTGCTTGCCGATCTCTCCGAAGACGAACTCGGAGCCGGCATAGGAGAAACTCAGCACCTTGGTGACGAAGGCGCCCAGTGCGCGGAAGATCTCCTGGCCCAGGGGCACGCGGAGCACGAAGATGGCGAATAGCAGCTGCAGGCCCAGCCCCCACGCGACGATCTTCCAGCGGATGGCGCCGCGCCGGTGGGACATCGCGAACCCGATGCCGATGATGAGCGCGATGCCGAGGAGGCCGGAAAGCCGGCCCGCGAGGGGCGTGGTGTCAGGGCCGGACGGCGTGGTCAGGTCGGCGGCCGGGGCCGGGGCCGGTGTGGCGCCCGGGCTCCCCTGCGTGGCCTGGGCCAGCAGCGGCGCCACCGCGCGCTGAGTGGCGCCGGGAATGAGGAACGGCGCTGCCAGCGCCACGCCCACCAGCACAACGGCCAGGACCAGCCTGCGTCCCTTGAGAGACCATCCCCCGCCCTTGCTGCCCATGTGGTGCACCTCGCGCCTGGGTTGCCTGCCCGCCGCCGGCCGGCGGCGCCTACGGGATCACGCCAAGTTCCTCCGCCGCCCGCTCCATCATCACCTGGCGCTCGGGCCAGGGAAGGAATGCACTCTCGAATCCGTTCAGCATCATGCGCACGATGCCGCTCCGGGAGAGGCCCAGCGCCGACTGCGCCAGGTGGTATTCTCCGCTCAGCGTCACGTCGCTCATCAACCAGTTGTCGGTGGCGAGGGTGACATTGAGCCCCGCCGCCAGGTACCGGCCCACCGGGTGCGACCCGGCATCCCGGACCGCACGCGTCTGGATGTTGCTCGTGATGTTGGTCTCGATGCAGATCCGGCGGTCCCGCACGTAGTCCTGCAGCACCGGATCCTCATGCAGCCGTGTCCCGTGGCCAACGCGCGACGCGTGGCACCGGAAGACCGCGTCCGCCACCGACTCGGCGCCGGCGGCCTCCCCGGCATGGACCGTGACGGCCAGGCCACCCTCCACCGCCGCGTCGAAGGCCCGCGCGTGGTGGCTGGCCGGATACCCCGACTCCGGCCCCGCCAGGTCGAAGGCCACGACGCCGCGGTCCCGCGCCGTCACGGCGTGCCGCGCAATCTCCAGCGAGATCGCCGGCTCCTGATGCCGGAGCGCGCAGCAGATGATGCGCGCCGTGATGCCGAAGTCCCGCTCGCCACGCTGGAGGCCGGACCACTCCGCCGCAAGCACCTCGTCCAGCGTGAGGCCGTCCCGGCAGCTGAGCCGCGGGCAGTAGCGCACCTCAATGTAGCGCACGCCGTCCCGGACGGCGTCCTCGCACATCTCGTAGGCCACCCGCTCGATGGCCTCGGGCGTCTGGAGCAGGGCGATGGTCAGCTGGAAGCGGGCGAGGTAGTCCTCGAGGTTCCGGGCATCATCCACCCGCATGTGGCGGCGGAGTGCCTCCGCGTCGTTCGCCGGAAGCGGTACCCGCGCCGCGCGCGCCAGGTCCAGCATCGTCGCCGGACGGAGCGAGCCGTCGAGGTGCACATGGAGTTCCGCCTTGGGCAGGCGGCGCAGGTCCTCACGCGTCAGCATCGGCCCGCCGCGCCGAGGTGATCACCCGCAGGATGGCACCGGCGCCCAGGATGGCGCCCGGATCCACCTGAATGCCGCGCCCGTCCGTGGCGTATGCCCCGTGACCGAGGCGATCGGCGAGGGCCGGGTCGGCGAGGGCGACGGCTGCCTGTACGGTGCTGCCGGCCGGCACATCCACCGGCCGTTCATTCACGAAGACACGCATGGGAGTCGGGATCAGGGTGCAAGTGGCCGGATGCGCAGCGCGGCATCGGCGCGCACCGGACCGCGCTGGCGTCCGAGCCAGGTGATCAGCGCTTCGAGATCGGTCATGCCGGTGGATTGCCAGCGCGCGCCATTGAGCATCGTGAAGCCGGAGCCGCCGGTGGACATGAAGTCGTTCACGGCGAGCGTGTACGTCCGGTCGTCCCGCAGTGGCCTGCCACCGGCGAGCCGCACCGACACCAGCCGCTGCCCGTCAGGCCTGGTGCGGTCGAAGACCATCGTGACGCCGGCGATGTGGGCGTCCGGACGACCGCCCTTCACGGCGAACTCCAGCGCCGCCCGGATCACGCTGCCCTTGACGCGTGCCTTCACGAGATTGTTGCCGAACGGCTGGAGCTGGAAGAGATCGCGGTAGGTCACCGGCCCCTTCGGCAGGTCGCTCCGGATGCCGCCGTTGTTCATGATGGCTACGTCAGCGTGCGCCATCGCGCGCTGGGCATCCGCGATCAGGTTGCCGAGCGGATACTGTCCGTCATGCCCCAGGCGGACCAGCGAGTCGGCGAGCATCGCGACCGGGTGCGCGGCCAGCGAGTCGGTACGGAGCCGGTAGCCTGCCACCAGCACGGCCTCGACGCTGTCGGGCGTGACGCGGTCGGCGAAGGCATCCCACACCGCCGTGCGCCAGTGCCGGGAGCCATCCTCCGCCTGCACCAGGTCCATGACCCCGAGCGCCGTGCCGCTACTGCGAGCCTGCACGATCGGAATGCCGTTGACCATGGTGTTGTTGAGCTGGTGCGTGTGGCCCGCGACGATCGCGTCCACGGCGCCCGGTGGCAGGTCACGGGCGAGGTCCATGATCTCGCCCCTGCAGCCGAGGGAATCGCACACCGCGCCGGCATGGGCCACCAGCACCACGAGGTCAGGATGCTGCGCGTGCACCGTGTCGAGCACGCCGGCGAGCGCCGCCGCGCCACCCGGGAAGGCGAGGCCCTTCACGTTGGCGGCCTTCACGATGCTCTTCGTCACCTCGGTGATGTAGCCCACGACCGCCACCCGGAGCGAGCCCACGGTCAGCATCGCCCAGGGCCGGGCCCACGCCGGCCGGCCGCCGGCCGTGGAGTCGTAGACGTTGGCGAGGAGCCAGGGATACCGGGCCTGGTGCATCCGCGCCCGAAGCGTGTCAATGCTCCAGTCGAAGTCGTGATTGCCCACCGCCGCGGCGCCAAGCCCGAGCTGGTTGAGCGCGTCCACCATGGAGCGCCCGTACACCATGTTCGACTCGAGCGTCCCCTGCATTTCGTCCCCGGCATCCAGCTTGAGCACCGTGCAGCGGCACTGGGCCGCGGCGCTGTCCATCAGCGACTCGATCACCGCCATGCCGCCCATGCCGCGACCCCTGGACCACGGCTTCGCCTCGGTGGTGAGGGCGCCGTGCAGGTCGTTGGTGGTGAGGATGCGGAGCAGGATGTGTTCGGAGGCGACGCGCCGCTCGCCCTTGGCATCGGGCGCTCCCTGCAGCCGTGCGACCTGCTCCGCCATCGCGGGCGGCACGATGCGCCAGTTGTGCTCATCGTAGGTCGCCGGACTGATCGTGCCAAGAGCCTTCAGGCGATCGGCGAGGAGGTCGCGGATGTTCTCGCCGCGGTCGTAGATCACCGGCGCGCCCTTCAGCATGGTGTACCCGCCGCCGCCCTCCTGGCGATAGCTGTTGACCGCCATGGTGAAGGTATCGGCCGGTCGTACTGCCTTTCCGCCCACCGCCAGCTGCACGATGCGATCGCCCACCGGCCGCGACAGGTCCATGTCGTAGGACGCGCCGGACACCATGTCGAAGTTGTAGCCCGGAATCTCGGGGTTGATGGAGACCCGGCCGGCGCCGTCGACCACGTAGTACTTCGCGCTCTGCTCGAGGTAGGCCTTGAGCGCCGCGCC
The DNA here is from genome assembly GCA_035712285.1 of Gemmatimonadales bacterium. Taxonomy (GTDB): domain Bacteria; phylum Gemmatimonadota; class Gemmatimonadetes; order Gemmatimonadales; family GWC2-71-9; genus CAMLHP01. Next base: position 7,245 of record DASTBA010000090.1, read on the forward strand.
CGAGATCCGCACGGCGCGGAGGGTGTTCTCGTAGGGATAGATGCTGGCGACGTCGGACAGGCGCACCGGGCCAGCCGGGAACCCGCCGCCCAGGTTGAACGCCGCCGCCGCCGAGAGCTGGGCTCCGGTTACCTCGCGCTGGACCGCCTGGACAAATCCGATGATCGCCGTGGGCCCCGTCCGCGCCAGCGCCGACGGCATGGCGCCGGTGGCGGTCGCCAGCGGCTGGCGCACCCAGGCGCGGACGCTGTCATGGTCCGCCTGCAGGGCGGCCACCACCCGCGGATCCGGCCGGACACCGGCGAGCGGCACGAGGTCCGCATGCCAGCGCACGGGAGTCCAGCGGCCGTCACGACGCACGAGATCCACGTGCATCACCACGACGCTCTGCGCCCAGTTCTTCGGCTGGATGAAATGCACGCCGTTCAGCACCGAGTCCCGCATCTCGCGATGGGAATGCCCCACCACCACGAGGTCCGGCCGGACCGGGAAGCTGGCGAATTCGGCGGCCACGTTCTCGATGCCGACGCCGGTGGTGTCGTAGGACGACGGGCCGTCCATGCCGCTGTGGATCAGGACGATGTCGAAGTCGGACTTCCGGCGGAGTTCCGGCAGCACGCGCCGGGCGGCCGGCGGGATGCGCTCGAGCCGGACCCGGCCTGCCACATTCTTGCGGTCCCAGATCATCACGCCTGGCGTCGTGAAGCCCGCGACCCCGATCCGCACCCCCTGGCGCTCGAGCACGACGTACGGGCGGTAGGCTAGCGTGTCCCCGGGAAGGCCGCGGATGTTGGCACTTACATAAGGAAAGCGGGCCCCGTCGAGCGCCCGGGCCAGGGTCGCGAGCCCCCAGTTGAATTCGTGGTTCCCCAGGGTCGCCACGTCGTACCCCACGAGATTCATCGCGCGGAGCATCGGGTTCGTGTCCTGCGGGGCCACCCGCGCGAAGTACGCGGCGAACGGGTCGCCCTGGATCAGGTCCCCCGAATCCACCAGCAGCACCTGCCCGGGCCAGGCGGCGCGGAGCGAATCCACCACGGTGGCGACCCGCGTGAGCCCGCCCGGAAACGGGCGGTCGGTGGTGTAGTCCCACGCGAAGGCGCGGCCGTGCACATCGGTGGTGGCGACGATGACGAGATGGGCGCTGTCGGGGGACGGCGCGGGCGCCGCGGCCAATGCCGCGGCGAGCAGGATACTGGCGAGCATATGGCCCGCAAATATAGCAGGGGTTGCGCATATCCGGATAGACGTATATATGTTCAGGCACATATGACCACCGCCGTTCCCGACCTCCTGCAGACCGTGGCCGAGCCGACCCGGCTCCGGATCATCAACTGCCTCGCGGCGGCCCCGCTCTTCGTGTCCGATCTCCAGGTGGTGCTGGACCTGCCGCAGCCGACGGTGTCCCGGCACCTGCAGGTGCTGCGCAAGTCGGGGCTGGTGCGGGATACGCCCATTGCCCAGTTCGTCCTCTATCGCCTCCGGCGGGCCGCCGGCCCGCCCGGCAAGCTGCTGGGCGCCATCCTGGATGCGATGAACGGCGACCCGCAATTTCGGTCCGAGCGGGAACGGGCCCTGGTCCGGAGCCGCACCCACACCGGTGAGCGCACCGGCGAGCCCGAGCCGGATGCCGCCGGCCGTTCGCGGAGATCGTGATGACCAATCGCGTCCTCGTCGTGGATGACGAACCCGATATCACGGCCCTGGTGGCGTATCACCTGGCCAAGGCCGGCTATCGTGTCTCCACCGCGGCAAACGGCCCCGACGCGCTGCGCGCGGCGCGCGAGGAGCATCCGGACATCGTGGTGCTGGATCTCATGCTCCCGGGCATGTCGGGCTACGACGTGCTGCAGGAGCTCCGGCGCCAGAACGACACCGGCGACGTCGGCGTCATTCTGCTCACCTCGCGCCGGGAGGAGGCCGACCGCATCAAGGGGCTCTCCCTCGGGGCGGATGACTACCTCACCAAGCCGTTCTCGCCCGCCGAGCTTGGACTCCGGGTCGCGGCGCTGCTCCGGCGCCTCGGATCGCCCGCCGTCTCGGCCGGCTCGCTCCTCACCGCCGGCCCCATCACCATTGACCGCTCGGCGCACCGGGTGGCGGTGGACGGCGCCGATCTCGTGCTCACGGCCACGGAGTACAAGCTCCTGCTCACCCTGATCGAACGCCGCGGGCGGGTACAATCGCGGCCCCAGCTGCTCGAGACCGTCTGGGATGCGCATCCCGAGATCCAGACGCGGACGGTGGACATGCATGTGCAGCGACTGCGGACGAAGCTCGGCGTCCATGGGGAATTGATCGAGACGGTGCGCGGGTTCGGCTACCGCTTCCGCGCACCGGAGCGCGGGGGAGCGGTCCGGTGACCTTCTCGCGCCGGCTCGCCTCGGGCACGCTGATCGTGCTGCTGCTGGCCATCGGCACGCTGCTCTATCGCGCCGAGCGAAGCCTTCGGCGCAACCTCGAGGCGGACGTGGCCGCCACCCTGGAGCGCGACGCACGCCTGGTGCGCGAGAGCCTGCCGGCGGACCGCGTGCAGTGGCAGGGCACGGTGCGCCGCTACTCCCTGCAGACCGGGTTCCGGATCACCCTGATTGATGCCCAGGGGAACGTCGTCGCCGACAGCGACTTCCCGGATGGGCCGCTGCCGGCGATCGAGAACCATGCGTCACGCACCGAGGTGCGCGCCGCCCTGGAGGGCCAGACCGGCCAGGCGCGCCGGCACAGCGCGACGGTCGGGCGGGATCTCATGTACGTGGCCGTGCCGGGCGGTCCCGGCGCGGTGCGCGTGGCCGAGGATCTCGAACGGGTGAACGGCATCGTGCACCGGACCCAGCTGTCGGTGGGCGGTGCCGCGCTCCTCGCCCTGCTGGTGGGGGTGGCGCTTGCGCTGGTGGCGGCCCGCAGCGTCTCGCGGCCGCTCACCGGCCTCGCGGCGGCAGCGCGGTCCATCGCCGCCGGCACCCCGCCCCGGTTCCCGCGCTCCGGCGTGTCGGAGATCGACGCGCTGGTCCGTTCCCTCCGCGAGATGCACCATCAGCTGGACGACCGCTTCGAGGCCATCCGCAATGAGAAGGCCGAATCGGCCGCGGTGGTCGAGGCCATGAGCGAGGGTGTGATCGCCGCGGACGACCGGGGCCGGATCACCACCGCCAATCCGTCGGCGCGGCGCCTGCTGGGCTATGCCGCGGATGCGCCGCTGCCCGAGCTGCCGCAGATCTTCCGCTCCCGCGAGGCGCGGGAGCTCGTGGACACCGTCCTGGCCGGTGACGCCGATGCGTCGCGCACCCTGGACCTCGACGGCCGCACCCTGCTCATCACCGGGCGGGCATTGCCGTCGGGCGGCGCCGTGCTCGTGATGCACGACCTGACCGAGCTCCGGCGCCTCGAATCCGTCCGGCGGGACTTCGTGGCCAATGTCTCCCACGAGCTCAAGACGCCGCTGACCTCCATCTCCGGCTATTCGGAGACCCTGCTCAGCGACCGCCCCGATCCGGAGACGGTGCACCTGTTCCTGACGCGCATCGCGACGAACGCGCGGCGGATGCAGCACCTGGTGGACGACCTGCTGGACCTCTCGCGCATCGAGGCGGGGCGCTGGCAGCCGGCCGTGCGGCCGGTGGATCCGGCGGAGCTGGCGCGGGAGGTATGGACCGGGCTTCAGGACCGGAACGGCCGGCCGATCCCCCGTTTCGAAGTCCGTGTACCGGGCGGTCTTCGGGTGCAGGCCGACGCGGACGCCCTGCGCCAGGTCCTGACGAACCTGCTCGACAACGCGCTGCGGTACACGGACGCAGACGGGCTCATCACAGTGTCGGCCCGCGCGGAATCCGGCGGCGTGCGGCTGGACGTCTCCGATACCGGCACCGGCATCCCGCGTGACCACCTGCCACGCATCTTCGAGCGGTTCTACCGGGCGGACCCGTCCCGCTCGCGCGAGGAGGGGGGCACCGGCCTGGGGCTCTCCATCGTCCGCCACCTGGTCGAGGGGCATGGCGGCCGGGTCTCCGCCGACAGCGTGCTCGGCCAGGGCACCACGATCAGCTGCTGGTTCCCGGACTCCTCACCAGCCTGAGCCGCCCGTCCGATCGTGACGTGGCGGTTACCGGCACCACTTCTGTTACAACCCTGTGACTCACCGCGGCATCGACCGTGACGGTCCGGTGCGTTCATTCGTGCGCCTGGCCACCGCACTTCGCGGCGGCCGCTCGCACACAGGGAGCCTGACGAATGAAGAGGATAGCCGGAAGCGTGGGGATCGCCTGCGTCATGATGACGGGACGTCTCGCGGCTCAGCAACCCGCACCACCGCCCCAGGTGAAGGTGGGCGGCGTGGTCTACGCCCAGTACCTCTACCAGCTGGGCGATACCGCGGCCCACGGGAACAACTTCGATGTCACCCGGGCCTACGTGAACGTGACCGGCGCACTGGGGGAGAAGGTCGGCGTCCGGGTGACGTCGGATCTCTACCGGGTGGCGGACGGCTCGCTGGCGCTGCGGCTCAAGTACGCCTATGCGACCTACACGCCGAAGGGCAGCCCCCTGACCTTCAAGCTGGGCGAGATGCAGACTCCGTGGCTCGACTACGAGGAAACGCTGTGGGATTACCGCATGCAGGGCACCACGCCGCTGGACCGCGCCGGCTACCTGACGTCGTCCGACCTGGGCGTCGGCGTGGACGGATCGTGGAGCGGTGACGCGATCAACATGCAGGTGGGGCTCTACAATGGTGAGGGCTACAGCAAGACACCGGGCGACCAGCGGAAGGACGTGGCGGGCCGAGTATCCGCTCGCCTCCTTGCCACCGACGACGGCAGCCGCACCGGCGGTGTCCGCGTGACCGCGTTTGGCCAGTATGGCACCCCGACCGGGGGCGGCGTACGGCAGCGATACGTGGGCCAGGTGTCATACCGCAGCAAGCTCCTCACCCTCGCCGGGGAAGGCGCGATCCTGCGTGACCGCCTCGATAATCCGCCGGCACCGGCCCTGCCTGACCCCGCAACCCGGAAAGGCCGGCTCCTGAGCGCGTTCGGCGTCCTGCGGGTGCCCAACCAGCCCTTCGCCATCATCGCGCGGGTGGATGACCTGGACCCCAACACCGATGCGGCCAATAACCGGCAGACCCGCCTGATCGGCGGTGTCTCCTGGCAGGCGAGCCCCAACCTGCGGCTGCTCGCCGATATCGACCACGTCTCGTACGAAGGGGGCGCCCCCTCCCCTGCGGCCTATGCCACCCGGACCCAGGGTCTCGTCCAGGCCCAGGTGACGTTCTGATGCCGTCCACCCTCACCCGATTGACCGGAGCCCCGATGCGCCGCCAGTTGCTGGTCTCGCTCTCAGCCCTTGCCCTCACCGCTGCGTGCGCGGGCAAGGAGACTCCCCGCACCGCGCAGGACAGCACCGTCACGTCCAGTTCGGGCGTGGCGCTGACCGGCGCCGGCGCCACCTTCCCCAACCCGATCTACACGAAATGGTTCGACGCCTATGCGCGGCAGACCGGCGTGAAGATCAATTACCAGTCCATCGGCTCCGGCGGCGGCATCCGCCAGTACACCGAGGGTACGGTGGACTTCGGCGCCAGCGACGGCCCGATGACCGACGAGCAGATCTCGGCGGTGAAGGGCAACGTGGCCCACGTTCCCACGGTGCTCGGCGCGGTGGTGGTCACCTACAACCTGCCCGATCTCGGCCAGACCCGCCTCAAGCTGGATGGCGCCGCCATTGCCGACATCTTCCTTGGCAAGATCACCCGGTGGGATGACCGCCGCATCGCCACGATGAATCCCGGCATCAAGCTGCCGGCCCAGGACATCGTGGTGGCTCATCGCTCCGACGGATCGGGCACCAGCTACATCTTCACCGACTACCTGTCCAAGGTCTCGGCCGAGTGGAAGCAGCAGGTCGGGGCGGCGACCTCCGTCAACTGGCCGGTGGGGCTGGGCGGCAAGGGCAATGAGGGCGTGACCCAGCTGGTGAAGCAGAGCCCCGGCGCGGTGGGCTACGTCGAACTGATCTACGCGGTGAACAACGGCCTGCCCTATGCCAACGTGAAGAACGGCGCGGGACAGTTCATCGAGCCGGCACTCAACAGCGTGACGGCCGCTGCCGCATCCGCCGACCTCAAGCCCGGCACCGACTTCCGGGTCTCGATCACCAACGCCCCGGGTGAGGCCGCGTACCCGATTTCCTCCTTCACCTGGCTGCTGGTCAAGCCGCAGAACCCGGACACCGCCAAGGCCAGGCTGATCAGGAACTTCCTCGCCTGGATGATCACGCCGGATGCCCAGCGCATGGCGTCGGATCTCCACTACGCGCCGCTGCCGGTGCCGGTGATCGAACTGGTCCAGAAGGAGATCAGCGGGCTCTAGAGTCAGCAGTCGGCCGTCAGCCTGGGTCCCGTGACACATCCGTTACATGGCCGTGACCTTCCATAACATTCGTACCGGTAGGTTCACGGCCATGTCCGCCCCTTCCATGGCAGCACCAGCCGGCAGCGGCGTCTCGCTCGAGCGGCGCAGCCACAGCGACCGCGCCTTCCGCCTGGTGCTGACCGCGGCGGCCCTCGCCATTCCAGTCCTGCTGCTCTTCCTCGTGCTGGAGCTCTGGCACGGCGCCCAGCCGGCGGTCCACCGCTTCGGCCTCGACTTCGTGACCTCGAGCGACTGGGATCCGGTCGCCGAGAAGTTCGGGGCGCTGCCCCTCATCTACGGCACCCTGCTCTCCTCCTTCCTGGCGCTGCTCATCGCCGTGCCGCTCTCGCTCGGCGTCGCGATCTTCCTCACCGAATTTGCACCGATGAAGCTTCGGCAGCCGGTCGCGTTCGTGATCGGCCTGCTCGCCGCGATTCCCAGCGTGGTGTACGGCCTCTGGGGCATCTTCGTGATGGTGCCGCTGCTGCGCGGCAGCGTGTTCCCGTTTCTCCAGAACACGCTCGGCTTCCTGCCGTTCTTCCGCGGCCCCGTGTACGGCCCCTCCATGCTCTCGGCCAGCATCATCCTGGCCATCATGGTGATGCCCTACATCATGTCGGTGACCCGCGAGGTGCTGGCGGCGGTGCCCTCCAGCCAGCGGGAGGCGGCCCTGGCCCTCGGTGCCACGCGATGGGAGGCGGTGCGCACGGCGGTGCTGCCCTACGCCCGGTCCGGGGTCATCGGCGCCATCATCCTGGGGCTGGGCCGGGCGCTGGGCGAGACGATGGCCGTCACCATGCTCATCGGCAACCGCCATGACATCTCCGCCTCGCTGTTCCAGCCCGGCTACACCATGGCGGCGGCGATCGCGAACGAATTCGCGGAGGCGGTGGGTGACATGCACCTCGCCGCGCTGGCCTACGTGGCGCTGCTGCTGTTCGTGGTGACCGTGCTGGTCAACGCCGGCGCCCGCATGCTGATCTGGCGGGTGGCGCGCGGCTCGGGCGCCGGAAGCCGGGCGCTCTGATGAACCGGCGCTCCCTGCGGCGGCTGACGAGCAACGCCATGGTGGGCCTGATGGCGCTCGCCGTGCTCGTGGCGGTGCTTCCGCTGGTGCTCATTCTCGCCAACCTCGTGGTGAAGGGCGCCGGAAGCCTGACCTGGGACTTCTTCACCCGGATGCCGGCGCCGGCAGGCGAGCTGGGCGGCGGCGTGGCCAATGCGATCGTCGGGACCCTGATCATCGTGGGTGTCGCGTCGCTGATCGGGCTCCCGGTCGGGATCCTGGCCGGCGTCTACTGCGCCGAATACCCCGGGAGCCGGATTACCTGGCTCACCCGTTTCGTGGCCGACGTTCTCAACGGGACCCCGTCCATCGTGATCGGCGTGTTCGCCTGGGCCTGGATCGTGGCGAGCCAGAAGCATTTCTCGGCGCTGGCCGGCAGCGTGGCGCTGGCCATGCTGATGGTGCCGATGGTGCTTCGCACCACCGAGGAGATGATCAAGCTGGTCCCTAATTCGCTGCGGGAGGCGGCGCTCGCGCTGGGGTATCCCCGCTGGCGCACGTCGCTCCTTGTGGTGGTGCGTTCCACCCTGCCGGGCATCGTCACCGGCAGCCTCCTGTCGGTGGCCCGCATCGCCGGCGAGACGGCGCCGCTGCTCTTCACGGCGCTCGGGAGCCAGTATCTCGTCACCAGCATCGGGGAGCCGATGGCCGCGCTGCCGCTCACGGTATACACCTATGCCACCGGCCCGTTCGAGCAGTGGCATGCGTATGCCTGGGCGGCGGCGCTCGTCCTCATCGTGGTGGTCCTGATCCTGAGCATCGGGGCCCGGCTCGCCACCCGGCAGCGCGGCGGCCATGGCTGACACCATCCGGATCGAGACCGACCGCCTGACCGCGATGTACGGCAAGTTCACGGCGGTGAAGAGCGTGTCGCTCCGCTTTGCGCCGAACCGGGTGCATGCGCTGATCGGCCCGTCGGGCTGCGGCAAGTCCACCTTCCTGCGAACGCTCAACCGGATGCACGAGCTGAGCGAGGACGGGTGGATCACCGGACGGGTGCTGCTGGATGGCGACGACATCTACGCGCCGCGGGTCAACGCCATGCAGCTGCGCCGCAAGGTGGGCATGGTCTTCCAGAAGCCCACGCCGTTCCCGACGATGTCCATCTACGACAACGTCGCGGCCGGACTCCGGGTGGATAATCGCGTCGGGCGGCTCCGCGGGCGGGCGCTGGACGAGGCGGTGGAACGGGCGCTCACCCGGGCCGCCCTCTGGGACGAGGTCAAGGACCGGCTCAAGGCCAGCGCCACCGCGCTGAGCGGGGGCCAGCAGCAGCGGCTCTGCCTGGCCCGTACCATCGCCCCGGAACCGGAGGTGATCCTGCTGGACGAGCCGACGGCGTCGCTCGACCCGCAGGGCACCCAGCGGATCGAGGAGCTGCTCTTCCTGCTCAAGGGGGAATTCACCATCGTGATCGTGACGCACAACCTGCAGCAGGCGGCGCGGGTGTCGGACACGACCACGTTCTTCTATCTCGGCACCATGGTGGAGACGGGCGAGACCCGTCAGGTTTTCACCGCGCCCCGGAACGAGCAGACCGAGGCGTACATCACCGGACGGTTCGGATGACCCATTCACTGGCCGATGCCCTGCGGCCGCTGCCGCTGGCCACGAAACTCCCGGCCCGGCCAGCGCCATCGGCACCGAGGACGGCGGGCACTGCCATTGCGGTGACCGGCTTCACCTTCGCGTACGGGGCGCGGGCCGTCCTGCACGGCCTGGACTTCGCGATCGCGCGGAATGCGGTGACGGCCATCATCGGCCCGTCCGGCTGCGGCAAGAGCACCTTTCTCCGTTCGGTCAACCGCCTCAACGACCTCATTCCCGGGGCGCGCTACGGCGGCGACATCCGGGTCCACGGCGAGTCGGTGTTCGGGACGGGGACCGACCTCGTGGCCCTGCGGCAGCAGGTGGGCATGGTCTTCCAGCGCCCCAACCCATTCCCGAAGAGCATCTACGAGAATGTCGCCTATGGCCCGTCGCTGAACGCCCTCGTGCCCCGGCGGGACATTCCGGAGCTGGTGGAGGACTGCCTCCGGCGGGCAGCGCTCTGGGACGAGGTGAAGGACCGGCTGGACGAGCCGGGCACCGGGCTGAGCGGCGGCCAGCAGCAGCGCCTCTGCGTCGCTCGCGCGCTCGCCAACCGCCCGGAGGTCCTGCTCATGGACGAGCCGGCCTCCGCGCTGGATCCGGTCTCGACCCAGAAGCTCGAGGAGCTCATTTTCGAGCTCAAGCGGGACTACACGATCGTCATCGTGACGCACAACATGCAGCAGGCCGCCCGGGTGTCCGATGACACCGCCTTCCTCGAAGGCGGACACCTCGTCGAGTTCGGCCCCACGCGGCAGCTCTTCACGGCGCCGGCCCGGGAACGGACCGAAGCCTACATCACCGGGAGATTCGGATGAGCGTGGACGCGCATCGCCACTTTCACGACGAGCTGAGCCATCTCAAGGTCCGCCTCCTGACCATGTCGGGCGAGGCGGAGGCGGCGCTGGCCCTCGCCGTGGACGCCCTGCTGGAGCGGGACGCCGCCCGGGCCGAGGCGGTCATCGCCGGCGACCGGGCCATTGACCGGATGGAGATGGAGATCGAGGAACAGTGCGTCAACCTGCTGGCCCTGCAGCAGCCGATGGCGCGGGACCTCCGCATGGTGACGTCGGCGCTCAAGATCGCCAGCGACCTGGAGCGGGTCGGCGATCACGCGGTGAACATCGCGCAGAGCACCCAGCGGCTGGCGGAGTCGCGCCCCATCGCGCCGGAACCGGAGCTGGTGGAGATGGCCCGGCTGGCCCGCGAGATGCTGTCGGACGCGCTGGAGGCCTTCATCCGGGGCGACGCGAAGATGGGCCGGGACGTCTGCGCCCGGGACGACAAGGTGGATGCCTTGCATCGGTCGGTGTTCCGCATTCTTCTTACCCACATGATGGAAGATCCGCATACCATCGGCGCGGGGATGGAACTCGTCCTGGTGAGCCGGAACCTGGAGCGGGTGGCGGACCTCGCCACCAACATCGGCGAGGACGTCGTCTTCCTGGTCGAGGGCAAGTCCATCAAGCATCACGCCGAGGACCGTGGCGAGCCGGGCGTGATCGTCCGCCATGAGTAACGGAGAGCGGATCGCGGCCATCGACGTCGGGTCGAACTCGATCCGGCTGCTGGTGGCCGAGCACGATCCCGCCTCCGGCCTCACCATCATTGACGAACTTCGGGACCAGGCGCAGCTGGCCCGCGGCGTGGCCCGGCACGGGCGACTGGAGGATGCCTCCATGGAGCGGGCGCTGGAGGCGCTCCGCCGCATGCGGGACGTCTGCGAGCGCCGCGGCGTCCGCCGGATCGAGGCGGTGGCGACATCGGCCGTCCGGGAGGCGGCGAACGGGGAGGACTTTGTCCGCCGGGTACGCGAAGAGCTGGCGCTGCCGCTCCGGGTGATTGACGGTCACGCGGAGGCGGCGCTGGCGTACCGGTCGGTCGCGCATCACTTCGCGCTCGGCGACTCGCGCACGCTGGTCGCCGACATCGGCGGCGGCAGTCTGGAGCTCATCGCCGCGGTGGACGGCCTGGTGGAACAGACGGTCTCGCTCCCGCTCGGCGCCGTGCGGCTCACGGAAGCGTTCACCCGGGAGAACTGGAGCCCGATCAAGTCGCTCGACCGGCTTCGCCGCCACACCCGGAAGGCACTCCGCAAGGCGCTCCGCACCCGCGAATGGACCAAGGCCCGCCTGATCGGGTCCGGCGGCACGTTCACCGCCCTCGCCCGCATGGCGCTCGCGCGCCGGGGGGAGGCCGAGCCCGATACCGAGCACGGCGTCGAGGTCACGACCGCGGAAGTCGAGCACCTGCTCGAATGGCTGGCCACCAAGTCCCCGGCCCAGCGGCGGAACGTCGCCGGCCTCAATCCCGAGCGGGCCGACATCATCCTGGCAGGGCTCGCGGTCACCGCCGAGCTGCTGGACCTGGTCTCGGCGCGGGGGCTCACCGTCAGTGCGTTCGGCCTGCGGGAAGGGATCCTGCTGGAGATGGTCGGGACGCCGGCCGAGCGCCGCCGGGACCCGATGCGCCTGGTCCGCGAGTTCGCCGAACGGTGCCAGTCCGACCGGCGCCACGTGGAGCAGGTGCGGGTACTCGCCCTGCAGCTGTACGATCAGCTCGGGACCGCGCTGGAATGCCAGGAGGGAGAGCGGGACCTGCTGGAGGCGGCGGCGATCCTGCACGACGTGGGGCAGGTGGTGAGCTACCGGCGGCACCATCGCCACAGCTATGACCTCATCATGCACGCCGACCGCCTGCCGTTCGGCCCGCGGGAGCGGCGGATCGTGGCGCTCGCCAGCCGCTATCACCGGCGGCGCGGGCCGCGCCGCACCGACGAGGGCTTTGCGGACCTCCCCTCGCGTGACCGCGGCGCGGTGCGCCGCATCAGCGCCCTGCTCCGGGTGGCCGATGGACTGGATCGTGGCCACATGGCGGTGGTGGAAACCCTGCGATGCGTGGTGACGGACGATCTCATCCGGATCACCGCGCTGCCGCGCTATGCCGGTGCGGACCTCGCACTCGAATGCTGGGGGGCCACGCGGAAGGCCGACCTGCTCGCGAAGCTCGCCGGCCGGAAGGTGGAGATCTGCGGCGTGACGCGCGTGGAGCTGGGCGCTAGCGCCTGACCACGAAGGCCCGGTAGACGAGCCACACGAGGAGGAGCAGGGCGCCGCCCACCACCGCCACCTCGACGTTGACCTTCGCCATCCACGACCCGATCACCTGCTTGGCGGCTGACGCCGTCAGCATCGCGTACTCGACCATGGCTGCACCTCCCTACTCCCCGTAGGGCACCCAGATGTTCTTCACCTGGGTGGCGTGCTCCAGGAATTCGTTGCCCTCGCCCTGCGCCGCGTCGAACCAGTCCCGTGGGCGCCCGTACGAGACCCAGGTCCGCTTCATGTTGCCGGCGGAGAGACGTTCCACTTCGGTGGCCCCCTCCCCGGAGCCGAAGTGCCACATCCCGTCCACGTCGTCGTGCGCCGCGAGCACCGGCACCAGCTCCTTCTGCGGGCCGGTCACGATGTTGACGACGCCGGCCGGCACATCGGAGGTCTCCAGCACCTGGTAGAGATCGGTGGCGGCGAGCGGCCAGCGTTCCGACGGCAGCACGACAACCCGATTCCCCATGGCGATTGCGGGCGCCACGGCGGAGACGAAGGCCAGCAGCGGTGCCTCGTCGGGACAGGCGATACCCATGACACCCAGCGCCTCGGGCATCGCGAGGGTCACGTTCCGGTAGGGCGTGTGATGGACGTGGCCGTCCCACTTGTCGGCGATCGCCGCCGCCGCGTAGAGACGCTCGATGCTGCGTTCCACCTCGGCGCGGGCCGCCTTCAGGTCTCCCAAGTACTCCGCCAGCCGCGCCGCGAATTCCTCCGATCGCTCCGCCAGGTTCTCGGCGATGTAGTAGAGCACCTGCGCCCGGTTATGGGCCGTGCCGGTGGTCCAGCCGCGCGCCTTGTGCGCCGCCTCCACCGCGTTGCGGATGTCCTTGCGGTTGCCGCGTGACACCTCGCCGGCCCGCTCACCCGCCGCCGCGAGAACCACGTCGCTGTAGCCGCCGTCGGGCCGCACCTGCTTGCCGCCGATATAGAGCTTGGCGGTGCGGTCAATGGATGGGAGGGCAGCTCGACGGCTCGACGGCTCGGCGGCTCGACGGGTGGCCTCATGTCCCAACCTGCCCCCCTTGCCCGTCCTGCCCGTCTTGCCCGCCTCGGTCTCCCACCTCGCTTTCACGTACTCTCGCAGCCCCTCCCGTCCCCCCTCCCGCCCGAAGCCGCTCTCACGGTAGCCGCCGAATCCCGCCGCCGCATCGAACACGTTGGTGCAGTTCACCCAGATCGTGCCGGCCGCGAGCTTGGGGGCGATATCGAGCGCCAGGTTCACGCTCTCGGTCCACACACTCGCCGCCAGGCCGTAGCGCGTGTTGTTGGCCAGTTCCACCGCCTCGGCCGGCGTCCGGAAGGTCATGTGCACAACCACCGGACCGAAGATTTCCACCTGCGCCACCGTGGCCGACGGCGACACGTCGGTGAAGAGCGTCGGGGGGAAGAAGTACCCCTCGGTGGGACAGCTCCAGGAGGGCTGCCACATGGTGGCGCCCTCGTCCCGCCCCTGCTGCACCAGCTTCGTGATCTTCTCGAGCTGCACCGGCGCGATGATGGCGCCGATGTCCACCGCCTTGTCGAGCGGGTTGCCGACCCGGAGCATCTCCATCCGGGCCCGGAGCTTTTCCACGAGGCGGGCGGAGACGCCCTCCTGCACCAGGATGCGGGAGCCGGCACAGCAGACCTGGCCCTGGTTGAACCAGATGGCGTCCACCACGCCCTCGACCACGCTGTCGAGGTCGGCATCGTCGAAAACGATGAACGGCGACTTCCCGCCCAGCTCGAGCGAGAGCTTCTTGCCGCTCCCCGCCGTCGCTACGCGGATGAGTCGCCCTACGTCAGTCGAACCGGTGAAGGCGATCTTGTCCACGTCGTCGTGCCTGACGAGCGCTTCGCCGGTGCGGCCATCGCCCGTCACCACGTTCACCACGCCCGGCGGCAGGCCCGCCTGGGACGCAATCTCCGCAAAGAGCAGCGCCGTGAGCGAGGTGAACTCGGCCGGCTTGAGCACCACCGTGTTTCCCATCGCGAGCGCCGGCGCGATCTTCCATGACAGCATGAGGAGCGGGAAGTTCCACGGGATGATCTGCCCCACCACGCCCACCGGCACGGCCTCGGGAAGCTCGCTGGCCATCAGCTGCGCCCAGCCGGCGTGATGATAGAAGTGCCGCGCCACGAGCGGGATATCAATGTCCCGTGACTCACGGATCGGCTTGCCGTTGTCCAGCGATTCCATCACCGCGAAGAGGCGGGAGTGTTTCTGGATCTGGCGCGCGAGGGCGTAGAGGTGCCGGGCGCGGCCGTGCCCGCCGAGCGCTTCCCAGTCCCGCTGCGCCGCCCGAGCCGCCTTCACCGCGAGCCCGACGTCCTTTGCGCTGCCCTGGGCGACCCTGGCCAGCGGATTCCCGGTGGCCGGATTGACCGACTCGAAGTACTCCCCGGACGAGGGGCGGCTCCACTTGCCGCTGATCCAGTGACCGAACTGGCCACCGTGGCCGGCGATCCAGTCGAGTGCCGGTGCGGCGGCTTCGGGCGCCGGCCCGTACTCCATGGTCTCGAAGATTTCGCTGATGGATGACATGCTCAGCCCATGGGATGGCGGTAGTTGGCCGAGTAGCGGCCGGTCGCGTAATACTCCAGCTGGCGCTCGATGTCGGTGAGCAGGCTGCTGGCACCGAAGCGGAAGAGCTCGGGCCGGAGCCACGCGTCGCCCAGCTCTTCCTTCATCATGCCAAGCCAGGTGAGCGAGTCCTTGGCGCTCCGGATCCCGCCCGCCGGCTTGAAGCCGACCCGATGCCCGGTGCGATCCAGGTACTCGCGAATCTGCCGCACCATGACGAGCCCGACCGGCAGCGTGGCGTTGACCCCCTCCTTGCCGGTGCTGGTCTTGATGAAGTCGGCGCCCGCCATCATGCAGACGAGGCTGGCACGCGCCACGTTGCGGAGCGTGCCCAGCTCGCCGGTGGCGAGAATCGTCTTGATGTGCGCGTCGCCGCAGGCGTCGCGGAAGGCGCGCACCTCGTCGTAGAGCGCCGGCCAGTTGCCGGTGAGCACATGCGCCCGGGTGATGACGATGTCAATCTCTTCCGCCCCCGCGGCGACCGATGCCGCGATCTCCTCCAGCCGCTGCCGGAAGGGCGAGAGTCCCGCCGGAAATCCGGTGGAGACGGCCGCCACCGGGATGCCGGAGCCGGCCAGCGCCTCGACCGCCGTTGCCACCATCGCGTGGTACACGCACACGGCGGCGACGCGGATCGGCAGGGCCTCGGCCCCCAGCATCTCCAGCAGGTCGGGACGGACCGGCATCCGGGCCTTGGCGCAGAGGCGCCGTACCCGGCCGGGTGTATCGTCACCTGAAAGGGTGGTGAGGTCCATCAGGGTGATGGCCCGGAGGAGCCACGCGGCCTGCCAGGCCTTCTTGACGGTGCGGCGAGCGCCGAGGGACGCGGCGCGACGCTCGACGGCGCTGCGATTGACGTGGACATCCTGCACCCAGTCGAGTGCCAGGGGCATCCCCGGATTGCGGGGATGGACGGGAAGATCGGGGTCGGGGCGCACCGGGGCGCCGGTGGAGAGATGGGTCATGGGTCTGGATGGAATATCACATGGTTCGCGCCAGCGCGCGGTGCCGGGCTACCAGTTCAGGGTTCCGGAAGAGGCCGATCAGGAAACCGCCGGCGGCGAATCCGCCTACATGAGCCCAGAACGCCACGCCGCCGGTCTCCGTTCCCGCCGCTGCCGCACCGCCCAGGAGCTGGAGCAGGAACCAGTAGCCGAGCATGACCCAGGCGGGCAGCGTGACCCGGAAGAAGAATACGATCAGCACGATCAGCGTGTGTACCCGCACCCGGGGGTAGAGCAGCACGTAGGCACCCATCACCCCGCTGATGGCGCCGGAGGCGCCCACCATCGGGATGCCGCTCGATGGGCTGAGGAACGTCTGGGTGAGCGCTGCCGCGAGGCCGCAGAGCAGGTAGAACACCACGTAGCGCATCCGGCCCATCGAGTCTTCCACGTTGTTCCCGAAGAGCCAGAGAAACCACATGTTGCCGATCAGGTGCATCCAGCCGCCGTGCAGGAACATCGAGGTGAGGGGCGTGTACCAGCTGCGTGTCCCTTCCACCACGCAGGCCAGTCCGCCCCCCATGTTGATCTGGTAGCCGGCCGGCAGGCGGCCCAGGAAGTCACCTGGGATGAGACCGAGCTCGCAGACCGAGCGCGCCAGCGGCTCGGTGGCGCCCATGCCCTGCACCAGCACCCAGACGGCCACGTTCGCGGCGATGATCGCCAGCGTGGCAACCGGCGTCGCCAGGGTGGGGTTGTCGTCGCGGTAGGGGATCACGGGACGAAGATACGAAGGGGCGGACAGGGCGGACAGGGCGGGCGAGGCGGACAGGCGGACAATTGGACGCCTGCGCGGTCCGGCGCTATCCTATCTGTCACTGTCCGACGGTCCGGCTGTCCGTCTCCAAGGAGTGGTTCCTGACTTCCACCCGTCCCGCCGGACTGCGCCGTGCGCTCGGCACCGTCTTCGGCCTTGCCATCGCGGTGGGCGCAACGGTGGGGGCGGGAATCCTTGGCGCGCCCGGCGACGTCGCCGCGGCGCTCCCTCGCGCCAATCTCTACCTCCTGGCCTGGGTGTTCGGCGGCATCATCACGCTGCTTGGTGCCAACATCTTTGCCGAGCTCGGCGCCATGCTCCCTCGCTCCGGGGGTTACTACAACTTCGCCCGCCGAGCCTTCGGCGACGGAGCGGGGTTCTTCGTGGGATTCGCGGACTGGATCAACTGGTGCATCGGGACACCCGCGCTCGCCCTGCTCGCGGGAGACTATCTCGGCAGCCTGATCCCGGTCTTCCATGGGCACGTGGTCCTGGCGGGGTTCGCCCTCCTTGCCAGCCTGGTCGTGTTCCAGTGGATCGGCGTGCGCTCCGGGGGGCGCACCCAGACCGTCACTACGCTGCTCAAGACCGTCGCGTTGCTGGCGCTGGTCGTGGCCGCCTTTCTCCTCCCCCATGCTCCACTGCCGGCTCCCGTGCCGAGCGCCCTCCCATCGGGCGGCTCCTTGCTGCTTGCGTTCGGCCTGGCCATGCAGGGGATCATCTTCACCTACGACAGTTACTACGCGGTGATCTACTGTGGCGGGGAGATCGAGGATGCCGGGCGGGTCATCCCCCGCACGATGTTCCAGGGGGCCTTCCTCATCATCGGCATCTTCCTCCTGCTCAACGTGGCGTACCTCGCCGTGGTCCCGATCGGGGCCATGGCACACGATTCGTTCGTGGGAGCCACGATGGCGCGCGCGCTGTTCGGACCGTCGGGCGACGTCCTGATCCGGGTGATCATGATCGTCTCCATCCTCGGCACCATCAACGCACAGATCATGGCGGCGCCGAGGGTGCTCCATGCCATGGGCCAGGACGGGCTCGCGCCGCGCTTTGTGACCCGCGTCAATGCCGGCGGCACGCCGATCATCGCGCTGATCGCAGGGCTGGCGCTGGT
>DASTBA010000091.1:0-7855 GCA_035712285.1 Gemmatimonadales bacterium
TCCCATCCGCACCGCGCATCCGGTGGAGCTGCTGGCGGCCGGCCGTCATTAGCTTTCGCGGATGCCCGGCCCCTCCATTTCGGTGACGCGCGAGGAACTCGCGCTGGTGCGCCATGGCGCGCTCGCCGTGGTCACCGAGCCGGCCGTGTTCAGCATCACCGGCCCCGGCGCGGTCACCTGCCTGCAGGGCGTCCTCACCAATGACATCCAGCGTCCCGGCGACCACAGCCTGGTGTACGGTGCGCTGCTCACCCCCAAGGGCATGATCATCGCCGATGTGTGGACGGCGCGGACCACGCAGGAGATCCTCCTGCTGGCGCACCCGGAGGCGCGCACCGCCATTGCCGAGGTGTTCCTGCGGACCATGCCGCCCCGCCTCGCGCGGGTCGCGGACCAGACCGGCACCATCCGGACGGCATGGCTGGCCGGCGCCGGTGCCGTCGAGGCGCTGACGCGCGCGGGGCTCGGTCCGCTGCCCGATGCCGCCGGCAAGGTGACGGTGATCGACACGGTGCGCGGCCGGCTGCTGGCGGCGCTGGGGCACGATCATGCGCCGTTCGCCGGGTTCCTGGCCGGGCCGGAGTCCGCCATTGCGCTCGCGCGCGAGGTGCTGGGCAGTGCCGGCGCCTCCGAGGGCGATGCCCGCCTGCTGGATGCCGCCCGGATCATTGCCGGCTGGCCGGCGCTCGGGGCGGAGATCGGCGACCGCACGCTGCCGCAGGAGGTCCGCTTCGACGAAATCGGCGGCGTGTCGTATACCAAGGGCTGCTACACCGGACAGGAGACGGTGGCCCGCGTCCACTTCCGGGGCCACGTGAATCGCGAACTGCGCGGCCTGCGCTGGGATCACCCCTCGCCGCCGGAGGGCGATGCCATCATGCGGGAGGGGAAGGACGTGGGGACGGTGCGGTCGCTGCTGCTGCTGGACGATCGCGTGCTGGCGCTCGCGCCGGTCCGGCGCGAAATCGCCATCGGGGAGACGGTGGAGGCGGGTGGCCGCCTGGCGACGGTGGTGCCGCTGCCGTTCCGGGCGGGAGATCTCGACGGATGATGCCGATCAGGGAGGGCTGAAAACACGCCGGGCCCCGGCTGCTGCCGGAGCCCGACGGGACAGTGCAATGCGAGCGACCAGTTACATCTTCGAGGTGTCGCGGGCCATCGCCGTGTCGGCCTTCTGCATGGCCGAATCGCCCATCGCGTGGGCCGTGTCCATCATCGCCTTCGCCGTGTCCATCGTGGCCGCGGGCGTGGTGGTCTCCGCCGCCGGCGCCGGGGCTTCCTTCTTGGCACAGGCCGCTACTGCCACGAGCACCGCCGCCAGCACGATCTTCCGCATCTGTCGCTCCTCAAAGAAGTGTAGGTCTCACCTGGTCCCCGCCTTGGCACTGTCGCAAGGCATGACGGGGCAACAAGTTAAGGCCGTGTGACGGATTGTCAAGATTTGGTGAAGACGGCCGCTTTTCAGAAAGGCCATAACTGGATATGCCTGAACCACTTAGCAAACTGCCCCGAAATCTCGGCGCCCTGAGGCAGAGCCCCTGGGGAGCCACACCGCTCCGCTCCCGCGGCGTGCGGGACGAACTGCGCCAGAACCTGCTCGTGCGGCTCCGTTCGGGGATGCCGCTCTTTCCCGGCATCATCGGATACGAGGACACCATCGAGCCGCAGCTCGTGAATGCCCTGCTCTCCCGTCATCACTTCATCCTGCTGGGCCTCCGCGGCCAGGCCAAGAGCCGGCTGCTGCGGAGTCTCTCGGGATTGCTGGACGAGTGGATGCCGATCGTCGCCGGCAGCGAGGTGAACGACGATCCGTTCCGGCCCATCTCGCGGTTTGCGCGCGAGCGGCTGGCCGAGTGCGGGGACGCCACCGGCATCGACTGGGTGCACCGCGATGACCGTTACGTGGAGAAGCTCGCGACGCCCGACGTGACGATCGCCGACCTGATCGGCGACCTCGACCCGATCAAGGCGGCGAAGGGCGGGCACCTGCTCTCCGACGAACTGACGATGCACTTCGGGCTGCTGCCGCGGGCCAACCGAGGCATCTTCGCGCTGAACGAGCTGCCCGACCTCAGCAGCAAGGTGCAGGTCGGGCTCTTCAACGTGATGCAGGAAGGGGACGTGCAGATCAAGGGGTATCCGGTGCGGCTGCCGCTCGATGTCCTGCTGGCCTTCACCGCCAACCCCGAGGACTACACCGCGCGCGGCAAGATCATCACGCCGCTCAAGGACCGGGTCGGCTCCGAGATCCTGACCCATTACCCCCGCACCGTCGAGCTGGGCATGGCGATCACGGCGCAGGAGGCGTGGACCGCGCGCGACGGCCTGGCGGTGGAGGTGCCGTCGTTCATGCTCGAGCTGATCGAGCGGGTCGCGTTCGAGGCACGGGAGGATCCCCGGGTGGACCGGAAGTCGGGGGTGAGCCAGCGGCTCCCCATCACGGTGCTGGAGAATGCCGTGTCAGGGGCCGAGCGGCGCGCCGTCCTCGGCGGCACGACGCGGGCGGTCCCGCGCGTGAGCGACGTGCACGGCGCCGTGGCGTCCATCACCGGCAAGCTGGAGCTCGAGTATGAGGGCGAGTTGCAGGGTCCCGACGTGGTGGCGCGGGAGCTGATCCGGAAGGCGGCGGGATCGGTGCTGGATGAGCGGGCCGATGCGCTGTCGTTCGACGCCGTGGTGGGATGGTTCGATGGCGGCGGCGTGCTGAAGATCTCCGCCGACGAGCCGGCGGCGATCTGCCTCCAGGGCTTTGCAACGGTGACCGGGCTGGTGGATGCTGCGGTGGCGGCGGATCTCTCGCCGCGGGATGACGACGAGCGCCTGGTGGCCGCCTGCGAACTGATCCTCGAAGGGCTCGCGGCCTGGCGGCGGATCGCGCGGAGCGACGAGATGGGGTGGGTGAGGGCGAGACGGGCGTGACGGACAGGGCGGACGAGGCGGAAAGGGCGGACAGGTTGCAGGTGTCACCCTGAGCGAAGCGAAGGGGCTGGAGCCTGCACGACGCTTCGGTCCCTTCGGTCACTGCGTTCCCTCAGGGTGACATCACTCACCCTTGTGTCCTGTCCGCCCTGTCCGTCTTGCCCGCCCTTTCCGCCTCATCCGCCCTGTCAGTGCGTCAGCGTCAGCAACCCCTCCCGGAACCGCCGGCTCACCCGGATCTGCCGGCCGTCGTGGAGCAGGGCCACGTAGTCCCCGCCGAACCAGGGCTGGACCTCGCGCACCCGGTCGAGATTGAGGATCGTGCTCCGGTGCACGCGCACGAACCGCGCCGGCTCCAGCTGATCGGCCAGCGCCTGCAGGGTGGCGCGCACCCGGTGCACTTCCTTCCCCACGTGGAGCAACACGTAGTTCCGGTTTGCCTCGAACCAGTCCACCGTGTCCACCGGCACGAACCGGATGCGGTCCCCGTCCTGCACCATGATGCGGCTCGCGAAGCGCGTCCCCGGTGCCGCGGCCCGGCTCTCCAGCAGCGCCTGGAGCGCGTCGCCGCTTTCGGCACGCGCCTCCGCCGAGAGGCGCCGGCGCGCGTGGCCCATCGCCTCCCGGAACCGCTCGGTATCGAAGGGCTTGAGCAGGAAGTCGAGTGCATGTACCGAGAAGGCCCGCAGCGCGTGGCGGTCGAAGGCGGTGACGAAGAGTACCGGCGGCATCCGGCCCGGCCCCACCCGCTCGATCACGCCGAACCCGTCGAGCCCCGGCATCTGCACGTCGAGGAACACCAGGTCGGGATCGTGCGCCTCGATGGCGCGGACGGCGCTCTCGCCATCCTCGCATTCGGCCACCACCGCCACGTCGGGCTCGCCGCCGAGGGCGAGGCGCACGCAGTCCCGCGCGAGCGGCTCGTCGTCCACGATCACCGCGCGGATGGCGGCGGCAGGGGCGTCACTCATGGCCGGTTCCTTCCTGGTGGAGCGGGAGCGTGATGGTCACCGAGGCGCCGCCATCGGGGGCGCTCACCACCGAGAGCAGGCCGGCGCCGCCATAGAGCTGCGCGAGGCGTGCGCGGGTGTTGGCGAGCCCCACTCCCTGCGCGGCCCGCTCCGGCATCTCGGTGAATCCGGGTCCGGTGTCCCTCACGGTCAGTACGAGCGATCCATTCCGGCGTTCCGCGCTGATCCGCACCGCACCGGGGCCGGGAGTGCGCGCGACGCCATGCCGCAGGGCATTCTCCACGATCGGCTGCAGGACCAGCGTCGGCACCAGGGCATCGAACAGCGACGCCTCCACCTCCACCGACACATCCAGCCGCTCGCCGAAGCGCACCCGCTCGATGGCGAGGTACTGATCCAGCAGGTCCAGCTCCTCGCCCAGTGGCGTCTCCTGCCGCCCGTCGCCGTTCAGGGTGCGGCGCAGCAGGTCGCCCAGGCGGGCGAGCATCGTCACCGCCGCCTCCCCCTCCCCGCGCCGCACCAGCCCCGACACCGCGTTGAGCGCATTGAAGAGGAAATGCGGGTTGAGCTCCATCCGGAGCGCGGCGAGCCGGGCCTCGTGCATCCGTGCCTCGAGCTGGGCGGCGGCCAGCTCGCTGGAGCGGTAGCGCCGGTAGTACTCGATCGCGTACCACGCCCCCACGATGCCGGCATAAGTCAGGACGTCCACCATCAGGTAGGAGTTGAGGAACCCGCCCACCTGCTCGGCGGCGCTCCGCACGCCGGTGAACTGCCCGATGGTGCGGAAGTAGACCACCGCCGCCAGCGCCGTGTGCGCGGCGGACATCGCGACACCGGCGAGCAGGTGCACTGCCACCGCTGCCGGCCACCGGTTCCCGCCAAGCCGGAACCGCCGGGCCAGTGCAAAGACCAGCGGTGTCAGCGCCGCCCAGATGAGCCACCACGGCATGTTGGCCAGGAGAACGTAGCCCCACGACCTCGGCCGCCCGTTCCAGACCCAGTAGATGTAGGCCTTGCCGGACTCCAGGAGGCCCATGGCAAGCCAGAATGACAAGATGGGCAGGACGGGAGGGCGGGAGGCGAGACGCGGGACGCGGGATGCGGGCGGGTCGGCGGGAATGGTCACAGATCAAAGGGACGAGCAGTACCGGGTTCTTGCACAGCAGGCGGGATGAACGGCGCTATTCGGGGACGGCCGGAGGTGCCGCCCCCAGGGCACGGGCGCATTCGATGATGAGCGCGGCGGCGCCGTCGAAGCCGACGAGCCCGGTATTGATCGTCAGGTGGTAGTTCACCGGGTCGGTCCAGTCGCGCTGGTAGTACTCCTTGTGGTACCGGGCCCGGTGCCTGTCCACCTCGTCCAGCTGCGCGGTCGCCTCTTCGGCGGTGAGATCGAAGCGCTCCCGTACCTGTTCGGTGCGCCAGGCCTTGGCCGCCACCAGCTTCACGTGCAGCGCATTGAGCTGCTGGCCGATCACCGCCGGCGCCGCGCGCCCCACCAGCACCACATTTCCCTGGCGCGCCATCTCCGCCACCACGCTCTCGGTGATGCGCACCAGGCTCGCCTCCTCGAGCTCCTTGACCGTCCCGTCCGGCGGCGGCACCAGCTCGGGGTTCTGCGCCGCCAGCGTGCGGGTGAGCCGCTCCACGAAGCTGGGGGCGCGCTCCTCGCGCCGGGCCACCTCTTCGGCGGACATGCCGGCGCGGGCGGCGACCTGCTCCATCAGCTCGTTGTCCACCAGCTGCCAGCCGAGGGCCCGGGCGACGCGCGCCGCCACCTCGCTGCCGCCGGCGCCGAACTGCCGTGAGATCGTGATGATCATGGCATCATCCTACGCTTGGAAGCGGCTGGTCGTAAGAGCGGCGGGCGAGCCGCTCCCGCCGGGTCCAGCCCAGGAGCACGAGCAGCACCGCGGCGAGCACGCCGAGCCCGTTGAACAGGTAGCAGGTCCGGACGCCGAAGTGCTCCGCCACCCAGCCGGCCTGGAGCGACCCGAACGGCACCATGCCCAGCGCCACGAAGGAGTAGAAGCCCATCACCCGTCCCCGCAGGTGATCGGGCGAGAGGCGCTGGAGCAGCGTGTTGGTGCTGATGCCGGTCACCGACATGGCGCAGCCGGCGATGATCGCCACCAGCATGGCGGGCAGCACATGCGGCATCGGGGCCAGCAGCATGAGCGAGAGACCCAGGATGCCGGCCGACGTGAGCGCCGTGCGCCCCTGCCGCACCCGGGTCCCGAACGCGGCGAGCACGAGGGCCCCGCCGGCGGCGCCGATCCCCACCCCGGTGAGCAGCGCTCCATAGCCGGAGGCGCCGACCTTGAGCGCATCCTTCGCGAAGACCGGCAGCATGATGAGGAACGAGGAGCCGAACACCGTGATCGTGGCGGTGAGCATCACCAGGGTCCGGGGCCACCGCTCCCGCAGCACGAAGGTGAATCCCTCGCGCAGGGCATCGGTCATTCTCGGCCGGTCGGCGCTGTTGGCCGGCAGGCCGGGACGCATGAGCGCCAGCCCCGCCAGCACCGCCAGGAAGCTGACACCGTTCACGAAGAAGCAGGCGGCCAGCCCCACCGCCGCGATCAGGATGCCGGCGATGCTGGGGCCGATCACGCGCGCCACGTTGAACGCCGACGAGTTGAGGGCGATGGCGTTCATCAGGTCCTCCTTGCCCACCACCTCGAAGACGAAGGCCTGGCGGGTGGGCACCTCGAAGGCGGAGAGGAACCCGAAGAAGACGGCGAGCACCATGATCCAGTGCACCGTCACCGTGTGGGTCGCCGTCAGGATGCCGAGGGTCAGCGCCTCGGTGGCCATCAGGGCCTGGAGCACCATCACCGCGTGGCGCTTGTTCACCCGGTCCGCCACCACGCCGCCGATCAGCGTGAAGAGCAGCACCGGCAGCGAGCCAAGCGTGGAGACGAGCCCCAGGGTGAAGGGGGAGTTGTCCAGCGTGAGCACCAGCCAGCCGGTGCCCACCTGCTCGATCCACGTGCCGCATTGCGACAGGAACTGGCCGGAGAGGAAGAGCCGGAAATCCCGGTGCCGGAGTGACGCGAAGGCGGGCAGCCGCGTCAGGCGGCGAAACGAGCGGGAAAGGAGGGGCACGGGGGAAATGTAAGGCGGACAGGGCGGACGAGGCGGACAGGGCGGGCAAGTAGTCTGGAAAGGGCTGTCACCCTGAGCGAAGCGAAGGGACCGGAGCTCGCACAAGGCTTCGGCCCCTTCGGTTACTGCGTTCCCTCAGGGTGACATTACCGCCTCGTCCGCCTCGTCCGCCTATCTTGCAACATGCGCTTCACCCGCTACACCCGCTACGTCCCCGGCCTGGCCGACGAAGTCAACCTCCAGGCGCTGCTCGACTCGCTCACCGATTTCCTGCTCCAGTCCGGCTTTGCCGGTGGCGATCCGTGGTACGGCGATCCGTCCGAGGGGGACCGGTCGCTGGACGCCCTGAAGGACGCCATCACCCGCGCGCTCATCGAGTCGGGCAAGCTCACCCCCGACATGCTGAAGCTGCTCCGGGGCGAGAGTACCGGCGACGAGGCCCGCGATGTGGAGCTCGAACGCCAGCTCGCCGAGCTGCTCGACGGCATCGTGCAGCGCCTCGTCAGCGAGGGCTACCTGAACACGAAGGAAGTCCCCCGGGCGCCGCAGAGCTTCCAGCCGGTGCTGGGGCCGGCCGGCTCCGCCCGTGAGGCGGCGCGCTCGGTGGAGTTCGACCTCACCGCCAAGGCCGCCGACTTCCTTGGCTATCGCGCCCTGCGCGAGCTGCTCGGCGCCACCGGCCACTCCAGCGTGGGGGCACACGAGACGGCGCTGTTCGCCACCGGGGTGGAGTCCGGCGCCGGCAGCAAGCCCTACGAGTTCGGCGATACCCTCAACCTGGACGTGGCCGGCACCCTGCGTCGCACCATCGCGCGGACCGGGCTCACCCTGCCGCTCGACCTCGACTATCCCGACCT
>DASTBA010000092.1:0-41073 GCA_035712285.1 Gemmatimonadales bacterium
GGCTCGGTGACCACGGCGAGCGCGCCATGGCGCACCAGCGCGAGTTCCTCGCGCGTCACCGAAATGGAGGGGCCGGGCATCCGCGAAAGCTAATGACGGCCGGCCGCCAGCAGCTCCACCGGATGCGCGGTGCGGATGGGACAACCTGCGACCAGAAGCCCGGCCCCGATCTGCATGAGGCAGCCGGGATTGCCGGTGAGCACGAGATCCGGCGCCGGATCGAGCGAGCGGATCGCCGCGATCTTGGCCGCGAGCACCGCGCGGGACATCCCGGGCTCGGTAAGCGAGAAGATCCCGGCGCTGCCGCAGCACTTGTCGGCGTCCGGCAGCGGGATGAGCGACAGCCCCGGTACCTCGGCGAGCAGGGCGAGCGGTTCCCGCACGATGCCCTGCGCGTGCTGCAGGTGGCAGGGGGAATCGTACGCGGCGGACAGCGCGGGACGCGGGACCCGGGACACGAGACGCGAGTCACGAGTCACGGGTCTCGCGTCCCGCGTCAGTACTTCGCTCACGTCCCTTACCCGTGCCGAGAGCCGCTCCGCCTCTTCGGTTCCCAGCAGGTGCCCATACTGCTTGAGCATGGCCCCGCAGCCGGCGCTGTTCAGCACGATCGGGCCCTCGGTGTTCCGGAAGGCTGCGATGTTCGCCTTGGCGAGTGCGCGGGCGCCGGCGAGATCGCCGGCATGCGCGTGCAGCGCGCCGCAGCACACCTGACCTCGGGGCCGCTCCAGCTGCATCCCGGCGTCGGCAAGCGCGGCCCCCGTGGCACGGTGCACGTGCGAGAACAGCCCGTCCATGACGCAGCCGGAGAAGAGCTGAGAGGGACGGGGCGGACCCGGCTTTCGCCGGGGTGACGGGGGCGGACAGGGCGGGACAGAGGGGCGGGTGGCGGCGAGCATCGCCATCGGGAAGCCGATGCGGCCGCGGCCGGCGAGGAGGTCCGGAATCCGGGTGGCGCGGAGCAGGCGTGCCAGCGCGAGGATTGGCCGCCAGAGCCAGCGTCGCCGGAACACCGCCAGCACCGCGCGCGACATGAACGGCAGCCCGCGGGCCTGGACCAGTTCAGCCCGCGCCGCTTCGAGTCCCTCGCCATAGCGCACGCCCGACGGGCACACCGGTTCGCAGCCGCGGCAGCCGAGACAGGCGTCGAGGTGCTCGCCCAGGGCGGCGTCGTCGGCGGTGAGCGAGCCATGCGCCAGCGCCCGCATCAGGTGGATGCGACCGCGAGGGCTGTCGCTTTCGTCTCCGGTGGCGAGATAGGTGGGGCAGGCCGGCAGGCAGAAGCCGCAATGCACGCAGGCGGCGAGCGGCTCCAGGATCTCCTCGCTGCTCACGTCCCGGCGCCCTCGAGGGCCACGCTGAGGATGTGCCCGGGGTCGAAGGCATCCCGGAGCCCGCTCACCAGTTGGCCTACCCCTTCACGATAGGCGCCGAAGTGGCCGAGCTCGTGCCGCAGCTCCCAGGGCGCGCGCTCCAGCGTCATCGGCACCTCCCGCTCCGCCAGGATCCGGCGCAGCGTCCGCAACCGGTCGGCCGTCACCTGGCCGCCCCAGCGCACGCCGCCGCTGATCGCGCCGGCGGTGATGCAGCCCTCGGTGAGGTCGCGCGTCACCAGGTCGAGCAGGTCGTCGAGTCCGTCGGCCAGGACGCCGAAGCGGACCGTCGTCGCCGCGCCGGCCATTCCCTGGGCGGTCATCGCCCAGAAGGTGGCACTCGCGGCGGCATCGAGCGGGGCCCATGACAGCCGCGCCGCCGCCTGCAGTCGCCGCACCTCCGCTTCCACGGCGGCGTCGGTGCCGAGACAGCGCGCGGCCAGCACCCACGACTGGTCGGCGGCGAGGGTGGGAGAGAACAGCTCCATCGCGGCGCAGGAAACACCGGCCTCGCTGGCGCCGCGCGCCGCCGCGGTGAGGTCATCCCGCGCGCCGCGCGCCAGCAGCGTGACGTCGGCCCCGGGGACGGCCCGGAGCTTGAGGTGCGCTTCCGCGATGATCCCGAAGGCACCGAAGCCGCCCACCTGCAGCCGGGTGAGGTCGTAGCCGGCCACGTTCTTCATCACCTTGCCGCCAGCGCGGATCACGCGGCCGTCGCCGGTCACCACCGAGCAGCCGAGGACGTAGTCGCGGATGCTGCCCAGGCCGAGGCGCAGCGGGCCGGCGGTGGCGGTGGCGAGCAGGGAGCCGAGGGTGCGGTCTCGCCGGCCCGGCGGATCGAGCGGGAGCCAGAGCTCCTGTTCGGCCAGGCGCCGCTGGAGGGCATCGAGCGGGGTACCGGCCTGCACCGTGGCCACGAGATCCGCCGGGCTCACCTCCGGCACCCGGTCGAGTGCACGGGTGCTGATGGCGAGATCGGCCGGCGCATCGGGCCGGAGCCACGATCCGCGTCCCTCGACCCGCACGCGCCACCCTTCCGCATGCGCCACGTGGCACACCTGCGCGAGCGTCTCGACCGAGTCGGGGAGTGCGTACGGCACGCCGTCCGACCCGGCACTCGCGCCCTGCTCGCCGAGCAGGGCCCGGAGTCGCGCCAGGATTCCAGTGCTCATTCGGTTCCTTCCTGCCTCCGGCGCCGGGGCGTGGCCGCCCATTCGCGGCAGGCGTGCACCGGCAGCACCTTGCCGGGATTCGCGCGTTCCGCGGGGTCGAAGATCCGGCGGACCCGGCACATCGCGTCGAGCGATGCCGCATCATACACGAGCGGCATGTAGTCCCGCTTGTCGGAGCCGACGCCGTGCTCGCCGGTGAGGGTCCCGCCGGCCGCCACGCAGGCGTGCATGATGTCGCTCAGCGCGTGATGGACCCGGGCACTCACCGCCGCGTCCCGCCGGTCGAAGCTGATGTTCGGGTGCAGGTTGCCGTCGCCGGCATGGAAGACGTTGCTCACCAGCAGCTCGTGGCGCTTCCCGATGGCACCCACTTCATCCAGGACATCCGGCAGCCGGCTCCTCGGCACGACGGCGTCCTGCACCGCGAGGTCCGGGGCAATCCGCCCCATGGCGCCGAACGCCTTCTTCCGTCCCTGCCAGAGCCGTGCCCGGTCGGCTGCATCCGCCGCTGAACGCACGGTGCGCCCGCCGTGCTTCTTCAGGAGACGTTCGACCACCGCCGATTCTGCCTGGACCGCCTCGTCCGCCCCGTCCAGCTCCACGATCAGCACCGCCGCCGCGTCGGTCGGGTAGCCGGCGGCGTAGATCGAGGCCTCGACCGCCTGCACGCAGATCCGGTCCATCATCTCCAGCGCCGCCGGTACCACGCCGGTGGCGATGATGCCGGACACCGCCTCGCTGGCGGCGCGCACGGTGCCGAAGTCCGCGAGAAAGGTCCGGACGGCAGCCGGCACCGGCGTGAGGCGCAGGGTGATCTCGCTGGCGATGCCGAACATCCCTTCACTGCCCACGAAGAGGCCGACCAGGTCGGGGCCCCAGGCGTCGCCGTGCGGCGAACCCAGGCGCACGGTGCTGCCGTCGGGCAGGATCACCTCGAGGGCCAGGATGTGGTTGGTGGTGACGCCGTACTTGAGGCAGTGCGGGCCGCCGGCGTTCTCCGCGACGTTGCCGCCCAGGGTGCAGGCGGTCTGGCTGGACGGGTCCGGCGCGTAGATGAGGCCGTAGGGGAGGGTGGCATCGGAGAGGCGCGCATTCACCACGCCCGGCTCCACCACCGCCCGGCGGGTGGCGGGATCGATGCGGAGGATGCGGCGAAGCCGCGTGAGGCCGACGATCACCGCGTCCGTTTCGGCTACCGCCCCGCCCGAGAGCCCGGTGCCCGCCCCGCGCGCGACGAACGGCGTGCCGTGACGGTGGAGCGCGCGCATCACGGCGATGAGTTCCTCCCGCGAGGCGGGAAGCACCACCGCGCGCGGCGGCGACTCGCGGGTCGGCAGGCCGTCCTGCGCGTAGGTCGCCAGCTCGGCGGCGCGGTGGCGGAGCCAGCGCGCGCCGACGATCGCCTGCAGCTCGTTCAGCAGTGGCGGCGCCGTGGTCAGTCTTCCTCCGGATGCCCGAAGAGGAGCTGGATGAACCCCCGGTCCTCGGGGCGGGACACGAGATAGACATGGTCGCCCGGTTCGAGGCGGCTGGCACCCTTGGGAGGAATGAGGTCGCTTCCCCGGATGATGAGCGTCACCGCTGCGCCGTCCGGCAGCGAAAGCTCGGCGAGGGTCACGCCGGCCACCGCGAGTCCGCTGTCCACATGAAATCCCAGGAGATCGCCGGTGAGCGGGGTGCGGGACTCGATGTTGAGCAGCGCAGGTGGAAGGGGTGGTTCCTTCGATTCGAGCTTGAGCCAGCGGGTGACCCAGGCCACGGTGGAGCCGGGAATGATCGTGCTCACCACCACGATGCAGAACACCATGAGGAAGATCCGCTCCGAGCCGGGCGCGCCCGCCAGCAGCGGGAAGGTCGCGAGCACGATCGGCACCGCACCGCGCAACCCGATCCACGCGATGTACCCGACTTCCCTGGCCGGATACCGGAACGGCAGCAGGCAGAGGGTGACCACGATCGGGCGCGCGACCAGCGCCAGCGCCAGGCCCAGTGCCAGCCCCGCCCACGCGAAGTCCAGGAGTGCCGTGGTGTCCACCAGCAGGCCCAGGATCAGGAACATCGTGATCTGGCTGAGCCAGGCGATGGCGTCATGGACCCGGAAAAGACTGGTGCGGAGCGGCAGCGCGCCGTTGCCCAGCACCACCCCGGCTACGTACACCGCGAGAAAGCCGCTGCCGTGGACCAGCGTGGCGACACCGAAGGCGAGGAAGGCCAGGGCCACGGTGAAGGCGACGTAGAGCCCGCTCGCCACCCGCAGCCGGCCGAGCACCCGGCGTCCGCCGATGCCGATGAGGACGCCGCATCCCAGCCCCACGGCGATCTGCAGCAGGATGTCGAGCGGGACCGCCCAGGGACTGAGTGAGCCGGTGGCGAGCAGGTTCTGGGTGAAGGCGATCGTGAGCATGAAGGCCATCGGGTCGTTGATGCCCGATTCCACCTCCAGCGTGGCTCCCACCCGTTTCTTGAGCTGCAGCCCGCTGCCGCGAAGCACGGAGAAGACCATGGCGGCGTCGGTGCTGCTCACGATGGCGGCGAGCACCAGCGCTTCCTGCCAGCGGAAGCCGACCAGGTGCGCCAGGCCGGCCAGGACCAGGCAGGTGCCGATGACACCGGCCGTGGCCAGCACACCGGCCGGTTTCCAGGTGCGGCGCACCGCCTCGTAGGGCGTATTGAGCCCGCCGTCGAAGAGGATGAGCACCAGGGCGGCGGTGCCGATCCGGAAGGCGGCCGGGAAGCTCTGGAAGACGATCCCGCCGATGTGGGGCGTCCCCGCCGCCATGCCGATCAGCAGGAAGATCAGCACCACCGGCATGCTGAACCGCGCCGAGGCGCGGCTGAAGAGCACGCTGAGGGCGAGCAGCACGCCCGCGGTCAGGAGGAGGAGGGCCGTGGAGTTCGGCTCGACGAGATGCATGCCACAACATGCGCGGGGCAGGGCCCGGCATCAACCGGAGGGAACTGGAAAGGGCGGCTTACGCCGCCCCGTCCGCCCCCTGCAGCAGCTGCACGTCGGGCGAGGCGCGGAGCTTCTCGAAGGCGCGCTCGCGAATCTGCCGGATGCGCTCGCGGGTGACCCCCAGGAGCTCGCCGATCTTCTCGAGCGTCAGGGCTTCACTGCCTTCGTCGAGACCGTAGTAGAGGGAGAGGATCTTGCGTTCGCGCGGGGTGAGGTGGCGCTGGAAGAGCCGGTCGATGAACTCGCGGCGGAGCTTGCCGTCGGTCCGCTCCTCGATGTCGCTGCCGCCGTGGCCGGCGACCCGCTCGCCCACCGTGGTGCCCTGCTTGTCCTGCCGCTCGACCGGGGCGTCGAGGGAGACCTCGACGGTGCTCATCCGGCGCGCGGCCCGGATGTTGTCCACCGTGTCGCTGAGGGCCAAGGCCAGCTCGCGGTCGGTGGCGCTGCGTCCCAGCTCCTGCTGCAGCAGGCCTTCGACGCGCGACATCTTGATCAGGGCGGCATTCTGGTTGAGCGGGATGCGGACGGTGCGGGTCTGCTCGGCGAGGGCCTTGAGGACCGCCTGGCGCACCCACCAGACGGCATAGGAGATGAACTTGACCCCGTGGTCGGGATCGAACTTCCGCACCGCCTTGAGGAGCCCTTCGTTGCCGATGGCCACCAGTTCCGAGAGCTCGAGCCCGTGTCCCTGGTAGCGCTTCACGTAGGAGATGACGAACCGCAGGTTGGCGGTCACCAGGCGCTCCGCTGCCCGCTCGTCGCCCGCCTGGGCGCGGCGCGCCAGCCGTCGTTCCTCCTCGACGTCGGTCACCATGGGCAGCTTCTGGATGTCGTGCAGGTACTGGTCGAACGAAGCGATGGGAACCGACGAACGCAACGCCGGGCGCGGCTTCCCGGTACGGACACGCGGCATGGACACCCCAGGGGCGATGGAACTGCGCGATCAGCTGACGGTTCAGGCGCGGCGGGCGCCGCGGTGTGCGGACGGTCGAATATGGGACGAAAAGCCCGGTCTGTCAACAAAAAATGATTATCCACATCACAAAATGTGACGCGGGAACCGGTTGGCAACCTTGTCCACAGCGGGAGGTCAGCCGGCCTGCAGGAACTCCAGGACGGCGCTCTCGGCCACCGGGCGGGTCCAGGCCACCCCGTCCCGGTCCGCCACCCCGATCCGGGCGGGAAAGGCAAACCGGATGGCACCGCCGGAGGCCTTCTTGTCGCGCCGCATGGCCGACAGGACGGACGGGGCGGGCAGGGCGGGCGGGGCGGACAGGAGGTGCAGCCGGCCGAGGAGCTGGGTCACCCGATCGGCGGTGCCGGGTTCGGTGACCCCCAGGCGCTCGCCCAGCCGGCATTCGGCCACCAGCCCGGCTGCCACCGCCTCGCCGTGGGTCACCGTGTATCCGCTGGCCTGCTCGATCCCGTGTGCCACGGTGTGGCCCGCGTTGAGGACCGCGCGCCGGCCCGACTCGCGCTCGTCGCTGCCCACCACCTCCGCCTTGATCGCCACGCTGCGGCGCACCAGCATCTCGAGCGCGTCGAGTTCCCGCGCCATGATCCGCGCCGCGTGATCCTCGATCCACGCGAAGTGCGCCGCATCGGCGATGAGTCCGTGCTTCACCGCCTCGGCGAGCCCACCGCGGAATTCCCGGTCCGGCAGCGTGGTGAGGGTGAGCAGGTCGCTGACGACGGCCTGCGGCGGATGGAAGGCGCCGACCAGGTTCTTGCCCAGGGAAGTGTCCACGCCGGTCTTGCCGCCGATGGAGGCATCCAGCATGGCCAGCAGGGTGGTAGGGACCTGCACGAACGGGATGCCGCGCTGGTAGGTGGCCGCGACGAATCCCGCGAGATCGCCGGTGACGCCGCCGCCCAGCGCCACGATGGCGCTGTCGCGGCCGTACCCCAGCTCCAGCATCTGGTCGGTGAGGGTGGCCCAGGTGCGCCGGCTCTTCGACCCCTCGCCGGGAGCAAAGATGAGTGGCTGGCCCCAGCCCGCCGGCTCGGCATCACCGCAGGTCTGCTCCCGCGGACGCCACGGCATCGGCCGGCCGGAGCGCCATTCCCGGTACAGCTCGGCCACCGTCCCGTCCGCGATCAGCACGGTGCGGCGGCCGGGCAGCTGCTCGGCCACCAGCGGCACGAGCGACTCCAGCAGGCCGGCGCCGACGTAGACCGGATATCCGCCACCGTCATGGCGCACGGTGAGCGCCGGGGTTACCAGGTGACGTCTCCCGCGCCGCCCTGCCGGTTGGCGAGGCGCGCCAGGGTGAAGAGCAGATCCGAGAGACGATTGAGATACGTGAGGAAGATCTCCGGCACCGGCGCCTGCCCTGCCAGGTGCACCACGCTCCGTTCGGCACGGCGGCAGACGGTGCGGGCCACGTGCAGGGCGGCGGCGAGCGGTGTCCCGGCCGGGAGCACGAAGGCCCGGAGCTCCGGCAAGCCGGCGGTGGCGCGGTCAATGGCGTGCTCCAGTTCCGTGACCTGCCGCTCGCCGAACTCGGCCCGTGCCAGCGCCTTCTTCACCTTGTCGGGGTCCGGCGTGGCCAGATGCCCGCCCACCGAGAAGAGGTCGCGCTGGATCTGCTCCAGCAGCGGCGCCTCGAAGCCGGGCCACCCGGCGCGCACCACGCCGATGGCGGCGTTGAGCTCGTCCACGTCGCCGTAGGCCGCCACTCGCGGATGATCCTTCGGGACGCGGCCGCCGCCGAAGAGGCCGGTCTCGCCGGTGTCGCCGGTCTTCGTGTAGATCTTCATGGGCAGGGGATCCGGATGTGGTGTCGCGCTGGCATGAGCGGAATATACCGGCGTGGAGGAGGTTATATTCGCCGCGCATGAAGGACATCACCATCATCGGTGGCGGACCCACCGGCCTCTTTGCCGCCTTCTACGCCGGCATGCGCGGGGCGTCCACGCGGATCGTGGATGCGCTGCCCGCCCTGGGCGGCCAGCTCATGGCGCTCTATCCCGAGAAATACATCTACGACGTGGCCGGATTCCCCAAGGTGCTGGCCAAGGACCTGGTGCGCGACATGTCGGCACAGGCGCTCCAGTTCGGCGCCGACGTGGCGCTGGGGCAGACCGTCACCGGCCTCACCAGGGTCGCGGACCCCGGCGGCGGGATCGGGCACTTCATGCTGGAGACCTCGGACGACGTCTTTCCCACGAAGACGGTGCTGATCGCCGCGGGGATCGGGGCGTTCGAGCCGAGGAAACTGCCGCTGGATGACGTGGAGCGGTGGGAAGGGAAGGGGCTGTTCGACAAGGTGCTGGAACCCCAGCGCTTCGCCGGGCAGCGGGTGCTGATCGTGGGCGGGGGAGACTCCGCGCTGGACTGGACCCTCAACCTCCTGGGCATCGCGCAGAGCATCACCCTGGTGCATCGCCGGAACGAGTTCCGTGGCCACGCCGCCACGGTGAGCCAGGTGCTGGAGCACGCCCACCGCGGTTCCTGCCAGGTGCGCACCTCAAGCGAAGTGCATGCGATCCACGGCACCGACCGGATCGAGCGGGTCACCCTCATCAATGTCGCCACGCAGGAAACGCACGACCTGCCCGTGGACGCCGTGATTCCGCAGCTCGGCTTTCATTCGGACCTGGGGGCGATCCGCGAGTGGGGCCTCGACACCGAGAAGGCCGACATCCGGGTGGACCAGGTCATGTCCACCAACGTGCCCGGCATCTACGCCGCCGGCGACATCACCAGCTATCCCGGCAAGCTCAAGCTGATCGCCGTGGGCGCCGGCGAGGCCTGCATCGCGGTGAACAACGCCGTGCATTACATCAACCCCAGGGCCAGGGTGAACCCGGGGCATTCGTCGAACCTCGCCATTTTCGGGGAGACGCCGTGATCGAAGGGGCAGAGCCATGGCTCTGCCCCGACCGTGCATCATCGCATTCCCGCCGTCCGCGCGATTTCCACCAGCACCGAATCCATCCGCGCGATCGTCCGCCCGCCCCCCGCCGCGTGGTTGTTGGCCATGATCGAGAAGGTCCACGTGCGGCCCCGGCCCATGTCCACGTAGCCCGACAGGGTGTTCACCCGCGAGATGCTCCCGGTCTTGGCCTGCACCCGTCCGGCCAGCGGCGTGCCGGTGAAGCGGTTCTTGAGCGAGCCCTTCTTGCCGCTCTGCGGCAGGCCGGCCAGGAAGGTCTGCGCATGCGGATGCCGGCGGATGAAGCGCAGGATCTGCGTGAACGCGAGCGGGCTCACGAGGTTGTTGGACGCGAGTCCCGAACCGTCGGTGACCGCGAACTGCGTCGAATCCACTCCCACCGAGTCAATCAGGAAACGTCGCTCGACCCGCACCCCTTCATCCCAGCTTCCCGCCGTGCCGAACTGCTTGCCGACCTGCTTGAGCAGCATTTCAGCGTAGAAGTTCTGGCTGGTGTTGAGGATCGGAAATACCCAGTCCTTGAGCGGCCGGCTGGTCACTTCCGCCAGTGGAGGCGTGCGCCGCACCAGCGCGTAGGTCATCGAATCGGTGGTGGAGGAGGTGGGTCCGGTGATGCTGATGCCGTTCTCCGCGAGCACGCTCCGGAGCGCCTGGGCGGCGAAGAGGTTCGGGTCCGGCACCGCGAACGACTCCGTCCCGCCCCGGCTGTCGAGCGCCACGCTGCCCTCGGCCCACGCATCCATGGTGCCGAAGGTCCGCCACATCCGGTCCGGCACGTCGGTCTCGCCACCGGCAGGTGCCGTCACGGTGCGGTTCTCGAAATGCAGCCCGCTGAAGTCCGGCGTCACCGTGAGTTTCGCCGGGGTTCCCACGGCGGGGCCCGGCGTCCAGTGGATGTCCACGCTGTTGTCGTTCAGCGCGAGACCGCTGACCGGTGCCGCATACCACCAGAACGTGTCGAACAGGTTCCAGAACGGGTGGATCATGGTGGGCTCGAAGTAGCTGCCGTCGCCCACGATGCCCCCGTCAATCGTGCGGATGCCGGACGCCTTGAGCTGCTCGACCAGCTTCCGCATCTGCCACACCGGATCCCGGTCGCAGGCGCCGGCCTCGGTGGTGTCCACCGCATAGCACCGGACCCCCACCGCCGGATCGCCGCGGCCGTAGAGGATCAGGTCCCCGTGCAGGACGCCGTCCGACACGCTGCCGGTGGAGTAGATGCTGGTCTTCACCGTGAAATCCGGCGGCAGGAGCGCGGACGCCACCGCCGTCACCAGGATCTTGGTATTGCTCGCCGGCACGAAGAGGTGATCCGCATTGCGGGCGTAGACCAGCTTGCCATGCTCGTCCACCACGGCCACGCCCCAGAGGGCATGATCGAGCGGGGGCTGGTCCAGCATCGCCGCGGCGCGCTTCGGGAGGGTCTGGGCCGAGGCGGGCAGGGCGGACAAGGCGGACAGGACGGACAGGACGGACGCGAGCCGCAGGACACGAGACGCGGCCCGCGGCCCGCGCCCCGCGTCAGTCAAATGCCACCCGGGGATCCACTTTCGCATAGACCAGATCCGTGATGAGGTTCACCAGCACGAAGACGAAGCTCAGGAAGAGGATGCTGCCCTGCACGGCGGGAAGGTCGCGCTTTTCGATGGCGGTGAGTACGTAGCGTCCCACGCCCGGCCAGGAGAAGATGGTCTCGGTCAGGATCGAGCCGGTGAGGTAGCTCCCGAAGTCGAGACCGATCACCGTCACCACCGGCAGCAGCGCATTGCGGAGGCCGTGCGAGAGCACCACCGGCAGCTCGCCCAGCCCCTTGGCGCGGGCGGTGCGGATGAAGTCGCTCCGCAGGATCTCCTGCATGGCGGCGCGCGTCATGCGCGCGAGGAACGCGACCGACCGCATGCCGAGGGTCACGGCCGGGAGCACCAGGAAGGCGAGGCCGCCATATCCCGACGCCGGCAGCCAGCGCAGCGTCACCGCGAAGACCAGGATCAGCAGCAGCCCCACCCAGTACACCGGGAAGGAGACGCCGGTGTAGGCGAGCAGGGCGAAGAGCCGGTCGGCCCAGCCGCCCGATTTCCACGCGCCGAGCACCCCGATGGAAATGCCCAGCAGGGTGGCGAAGAGCATGGCGGCGCCGGCCAGCTTGAGCGTGGCGGGGAAGCGCTGCATGAGGTCGCTGATGATCGGGCGGTTGGTGATGTAGGAGCGGCCGAGGTCGCCCCGCATCACGCGGCCCACATAGCGGCCGAACTGCACCGGCACCGGATCGTCGAGGCGAAGCTCGGCCCGGAGCCGCGCGATGGTGGCGCTGTCGGCGCGCTCGCCCACCATGGCCTGCACCGGATCGCCCGGGGCGACATACAGCAGGAGGAAGGTGACCACCAGCACGCCGAACAGCGTCGGCAGGAGGAGCAGGATGCGGACGAGGAGGAACCGGCTCACCGCGCCGAGAGCTTCGCGTCAGCCCAGCGCTGGCCGGTGAAGACGGCCGGCACGTCCCAGCCGCTCAGGCGTTCCTCCGTGACCCACATGTCCTCCGGGAACCAGAGGAAGATCCAGGGCGCCAGGTCGAACACCCGCTGGTCCACCGCCTGCGCCAGGCGCTCCTTCTCCGCCGAATCGCCGGTGGTGCGGAGCCGGAGCGTCATGCTGTCCACCGCGCGGTCGCTGAGGAAGGCGTAGTTCCCGCCCGGCCCCTTGTTGGCGCTGTTGAAGAGCGGATAGGTGAAGTTCTCCGGGTCGGGATAATCGGCGTACCAGTCGCCCAGGTAGAGATCGGTCTCGCCGTTCCGCACCGCCGCGCGGACACTGGTGGCGTCCCGCTCCACGATCTCCACCTTCACGCCGATGGCCGCGAGCCCCTGCTGGATCGCCTGCGCCACGCGGGCAAATTCGGTGCGCTGCGAGCGCCAGAGCTTCACCGCGAAGCCGCCGGGGTATCCGGCGGCCGCGAGGAGCTTCCTGGCGGAGTCGGGGTCGAACGGATAGGGCTGCCGGTCCTTGTCGTAGCCGCTGATGCCGGGGGGAATGGCGCCCGCCGCGTGGACGCCGCGTCCCGCGAGAATCGTCTTGAGGATGGTCTCGACGTCCACCGCCATGTTGAGCGCCTGCCGCACCCGCACGTCCCTGAGCGGACCGCGCGTGGTGTTGATCGCCACGTACCAGTCCCGGATCGCCGGGCGCCGCTTGATCCGCCCCGCGGGGAGCGCAGTCCAGCGGCTGGTCTCGCTGTAGGGCACTTCCAGCACGCTCAGGTTGCCGGTCTCGAAATCGGCGGCCTGGGTGGCGGTTTCGGGAATGATGCGGATGGTGAGCGAGTCCGACCTGGCGGGCGTGTCCCAGTACTTCTCGTTCCGGGCCAGCACGAGGAGGTTGTCATGGGACCAGCTCACCAGCTTCCACGGCCCGCTGCCCACCGGGTGCTGCGAGAAATCCGCCGGCGTCGGCGTGGGGACCACCGCCGCCACCGGCATCGCCAGGAACTTGGGGAAGATGTTGAGCGGCTGGTCCAGCGTGAAGGTGACAGTGGAGTCATCGGGAACGGACAGCCCGGCCACTGACCCGGCCTTGCCGTCGGCATAGGCCCGCGCGCCGGCGATCGGCTCCAGCGGCCACTGGCGCCCCTTGCTGCCCGGCGCCAGTGCCCGGAGGATCGAGGCCTCCACGTCCCGCGCGGTGAGCGGCCGTCCATCGCTGAACGTGACGCCGCTCCGGAGATGGAACGTGTAATGCAGGCCGCTCGAATCCGCTTCCCACCGGCTGGCGAGTCCCGGTACCAGCGCTCCGTTCACGTCGAACCGGACCAGGTTGTCGAAAATGGTCGCCACCACCTCGCCCGACTGGACATCGGTGGAGAGGGCGGGGTCGAGCGTCACCGGATCGGCGCTCAGGTAGTAGTGCAGGGTGGTGTTGCTGCCGCCGTGGTCACCGCAGGCGGCCAGTCCGGTCAGCAGCAGCAGGGCGCTGCGGTGCAGTGGGCGCATAGGCGTTCAGATTCCCGTCGGAGGCGCGGGGGGACGTCAACCGTCAAAAAGTTGACACCGCTGCGTAAGTTGCTCAAAATACCGTGCTTACGGAGTGCCGTCAACGACGGTTTGCACCTCCTGGTGCGAGCCGCAGGGAGGTGTGTGCGTTCGTTTTTTCGTCAGTCGCGCGGCACCGGCCTCGCCCCCGCCATGGGGCGCGTGCTGGTCTGCTGCGCCCTGCTGGTGACGCTGTCCGGTGGCACCGCCTGGGCCCAGCGCGAGGGGCTGCTGGTGGTGCGCAAGCTCGACTTCGACGGCAACCGCTCGATCTCCTCGGACCTGCTGGCGGCCAGCATCGCGACCACCAATTCCGCCACCCTGGCCCGCTGGATTCCCTTCCGCTGGTTCGGGCTGGGGGAGAAGCGCTACTTCAATCAAATCGATTTCGAGCGGGATGTCCTGCGGCTCGAGGTGCTCTACAAGAAGAGCGGGTTCCCGGACGTGAAGGTGGACACCGTGGTGCAGCGGACTCCGCAGGACGTGTACATCACCTTCCGGATCGCGGAGGGGGAGCCGATCCGCGTCACGTCGCTGAGCGTGACCGGGCTCGACTCCCTGCCGCGCGAGCTGCGCTCGTCGGTGCAGGTGGACCTGCCGCTGGCCAATGGTGACGTCTTCAGCCGCATCGCCATGCAGGCGGCGGCCGACACCCTCACCACCCGCCTGCAGGATCACGGGTATCCCTCGGCGGACGTGCTGGTGAGCTACGTCGTGCGCACCGCCGAACGGAGCGCCGCGGTGACGCTCGACGTGGTGCCGGGCGCGCACGCCGTGGTGGGCCGTGTCACGGTGCAGGGGACCGAGCGCACCAGCCCGCGCACGGTCGTCGGCCTCATCACCGCCCGCCCCGGCGAGGAGTTCTCGCGCGAGGACCTGTTCGAGAGCCAGCGCAACCTCTATGGCAGCGATCTCTACCGCCTCGCCGGGGTGGGGGTGGATACCAGCCGG
Organism: Gemmatimonadales bacterium; assembly: GCA_035712285.1. Classification (GTDB taxonomy): domain Bacteria; phylum Gemmatimonadota; class Gemmatimonadetes; order Gemmatimonadales; family GWC2-71-9; genus CAMLHP01. Next base: position 14,374 of record DASTBA010000092.1, read on the forward strand.
TTCGTGCCCGGCTCCGACTCGGTACCGCTCCTGGTCCAGGTGACGGAAGCGCCCCCGCGCCGCGCGCGTGCGTCCATGGGCTACGGCACCACCGACTGCCTGCGCGGGAGCGCCGGCATGACCTTCCGGAATTTCCTGGGAGGCGGCCGGCTGCTGGACCTGTCGTCCCGGGTCTCGAAGGTCGGGATCGGCACCCCCACGAACTGGGGCCTGGACAAGACCATCTGCGAGCCGCTCCGGGATGACACGATCGGTTCCAGCAAGCTCAACTACAACGTGACGGCGGCGCTCCGGCGGCCGGCGTTCCTCTCGCCCAACAACACCGCCGTCGTCTCGATGTATGCCGAGCGGCGCTCCGAGTTCAAGGTGTACCGGCGGCAGGAAGTGGGCGTGAGCCTGGCACTCAACCGCGAGACGCCGATCCACCGCCTGCCCGTGGCGCTCACCTACACCGTTTCACTCGGGCGCACCGAAGCCTCGCCGGTGAGCTTCTGCGCCTTCTTCAACGCCTGCAACCCGAACGACGTCTCCTTCCTGAGCCAGCGGCGCCGGCTCGCCACGCTGAGCGCGACGGGCACCATTCCCCGCGCCAACAACCCGCTCGACCCCACTCGCGGGTTCGTGGCCAGCGGCGAAGTGACGGTGGCCTCCCGCTTCCTCGGCTCCGATCCGGTGGAGCAGTTCACCCGCATCATCGGCGACTACGCCTGGTACCGGCCGCTCATGCGGGACGTGGTGCTGAGCTGGCACCTCCGGGCGGGCGCGATCTTCTCGCCGGTGACGGTCGCCGGCTCGCCGGTGGGCTTCGTGCCGCCGGACGAGCGCTTCTACGCCGGCGGTCCCAACGACGTGCGGGGCTTTCCCCGCAACCAGATGGGCCCGGTGGTGTACACCGTGAGCCGGGAGCACCTCGACTCCACCGCCGCGCTGAGCCAGCCGGTGAATCCCGACTCGGTGCGCATCTTCCCCACCGGCGGCAACACCCTGCTCGTCGGCAACATGGAGCTCCGCATTCCGTCGCCGATCTTTCACGAGCGGATGCGGCTCGCCGCCTTCGTGGATGCCGGCACCATGTGGGAGCGCGGCGTGACGTCGGCGCGGGTCAGCGTCACCCCCGGCATCGGCATCCGGGTGGCGACGCCGCTGGGGCCCGCCCGGCTGGACGTGGCCTACAATGCGCGCGGGCTGGCCGCGGGCACGCTCTACGTCGTGGAACCGGACGGCAGCCTGACGCGGGACGACGGCCGCTCGCCGTTCACCCTGACGCGCCAGAGCAAGATCACCTTCCACTTCGCCGTGGGGCAGCCGTTCTAGCATGCGCCGCCGAGCCGCACGATTCGTCTTCGTCTTCCTGCTCGGGACCGTCGCCACCGTGCTCGGCGTGCTGGCGTCGCTCATCCTCACCCCGCCGGGGCGGGATCTGCTGGCCCGGGTGGTGTCCGACCGGCTCAATCATGCGCTGAACGGCACCGTCGCCGTCCGGAGCATCTCCGGCTCCTTCCTCTACGACCTCACGCTGCAGGGCGTCGAGGTGCGGGACACGCAGGGCGTGCTGTTCGCCCGGATCCCGCGCGCCCGCGTGGGCTACTCGCTCACCCGGTTCCTCTCGGGCGACATCGTGCTCACACGGCTGGAGCTGGACCAGCCCGAGATCCAGGTGCTCCAGCACCACAACGGCGTGTTCAACTACGAAGACATCCTGCGGCTCAAGAAGGGCGGCGGCGGACCGGGGCCGCTGGTCGCGTTTCACGACGTGCGGATCAATGACGGCTTCCTGGCCATCGCCTTTCCCTGGCGCCCGCACCGCGACTGGAGCGCGGCACAGACCGACAGCGCGGTGAAGGCCGAGCGGGCCAAACCGGGCCGCCGGCTGGAGGAAGGGCCGGAAGGGTACCGCCGGGTGATCACCCTGAGCCACCTGACCACGGGGCTCTCGCGCCTCCTCATCTCGAGCCCGGACCACAAGCCGTTCACCCTCGATCTCGACACCCTCGCCGCGCGGGTCAACGATCCCGCCGTGACCGTCACCGACCTGCGTGGCCGGGTGATCATCCGGGGCGACAGCGCCATCTTCAGCCTGGAGCACGGGGCGATGCCCGCCACCGACGTGGCCGGTGGCGGCGCCGTGACGTGGCCGCACGACACCCTGCTCTTCGATTTCCAGGTCGAGGCGTCCCGCGCGAGCCTCAGCGACCTGCTCTGGGTCTCGCCCAAGTTTCCGCCGTTCACCGGGACCGGCACGCTCGCCGCCAGGTCGGAGAGCGGGAGCCGCACCGCCTATGACCTGCAGCAGCTCACGCTGGTGCACGGGGACCAGCGCGTCACCGGCCACCTGGTGGTGCTGGATGATCGCGCGCGCGGGGTCGGGTTCCGGGACATGGACCTGGCGCTCCGGAACTTCGATCTCGACTACGCCCGCCCCTACGCCGACACGCTGCCCTTCTACGGCACCCTGACCGGCACCCTCGCCGGCGAGGGATGGCTGGACCGGATGCGGATCTCGGTGAACTGGGATTTCGCCGATGCGAAGGTGCCGGGCCATCCGGTCAACGCCGTCGCGGCGGACGGCATTGTCGGCTTCGACAGGCGGAACGGGCTCTACTTCGAGAACGTCCGGGTGCGGGACTCGGACATCGACCTCGGCACGGTGCGCCGCCTCGCGCCGGCGGTGGTGGTGCCGGGACGGATCGTGGCGGTCGGGACGCTCGACGGCCCGCTGCACAACGCCACCTTCCGGGGCACCGCCCGGCACCACGACGGCAGCCGGCCGGTGAGCCGCATGGACGGCGTGGTGCGCCTCGACACCCGCGGGAAGGAGCTGGGCATGGCGCTCGACGTCCAGCTCGATCCCCTCTCGTTCGAGGGGGTGCGGCGGGGATTCCCGTCCCTCAAGGCCCGGGGCGGCATGAGCGGCCACCTTGCCATGGACGGCACACTCTCGCGCATGTCGGTCAATGCCCAGCTCGCCGGCGATATCGGCGCGGTGGATGCCGACGGTGTTGCCACCATGCTCCCGCCCCGCTGGGGCGCGGACGGGCTGCACGTGCGATTCGAGCGGCTCGACCTCGCCGCGCTGCGCGGCAGCGGGCCGGTGACCAGTCTCTTCGGCGAGGCCACCGCCACCGGCGTGATGGACACCCTGCGCGCCCCCGAAGGCACGCTGCTCGTGTCGCTGCGTCCCAGCCGCATCCGCGAGTGGAAACTGGACACGCTCTACTCCCGCGTCGCGGTGCATGACAGCGTGATTGCCGTGGACACGCTGTATACCGAGTGGCAGGGTGCCCGTGCCGGCGGCGCCGGCACCCTCGGCTGGGCGGCGCCGCACGACGGCACGATGTCATTCCATCTCGCCGCCGACAGCCTGGTCGGCTTCGATTCCCTCATGCTGGCGGTCACCGGCCAGCACCGGCATCCCGGCCGCACCTTCGAGGTTCCGCTCTCGGGGAGCGCCACCGCGGCGCTCGCGCTGGGCGGCAATCTCGACTCGCTCACGCTGCTCGGATCCTTCGACGCACGCGACGTCGGCTTCCAGGGCTACCGCGCCCCGCGCATCGCCGGGACCTTTGCCTCCGCTGGCGGCGAGGGCGGCCGGCTCAAGGTGAACGTGCAGGCCGACACCGTCACCATCCGGACCGATTCGCTGGCGTCGTCAGTCTGGACGCTGCACGGACTGACCGCCGATCTCGACGGCGCCCGGGACTCGCTGGGCTGGTCGGCGGGCACCGGCATCGGCAACGGGCCGCGGATGGATGCCGCCGGCTGGTGGTCATCCCGCCACGACCGCACCATGCTTGGTGTGGACACCCTCCGGGCGGATCTTGGCGCCCGGGCGTGGCGGCTGCTGCGGCCCACCACCGTCGTGCTGAGCGACAGCGCGCCATGGCTCGATACCACCGAGGTCGTGGCGGCGGACCGGAGCGGCTCGGTGCGGCTGTCGGGGCGGATCCCCTGGCATGCGCCGGGAGACCTGGCGGTGGATGCGTTCGGGGTGGACCTCAAGGGGCTCTACGCACTGGCCGGCCGGGACACGACCGGCGTGCAAGGCGAGATCGGCACCTCCATGCAGCTGGGCGGCTCGGCTCGGTATCCGACCGCCAGCGGCGGCTTCACGGTATCGAATCTCAAGTTCGGCGACTCGCGCCTGCCCTACGTGGACGGCATCTTCGAGTACGGAGGCCAGCGCCTGGATGCCAACCTCCAGCTCTGGCGCACCGGCAAGCCGGTCCTGCATCTCGATGCCCACCTGCCGATGGACCTGGGCGTGGGCGAGGTCGAGAACCGGCGGCTCGACGGTCCGCTCAGCGTGCGCGCCGCCGGCGACAGCGTGGATCTCGCGATCCTCGAGGCGTTCTTCCCGAGCGTGCAGGACATGCACGGATTCCTGAGCGCCAACGTGGCGGTGGCCGGCACCTGGAAGAAGCCCGCCCTGCAGGGCTTCGCCACCGTGGCGGGCGGCGGCATGTACCTGCCGGCGCTCAATGTTGCCTTCGATTCGCTGCGCGGCCGCGCCGACTTCATCGGCGACTCGATCCTGGTCCAGAATATCCGCATGTCGGGCGGGGAGGGCGGCATCGCCATCAACGGCACCGTGCGCCTCGAGGAACTTTCGCGCCCGGTATTGGATCTCGACATCATTGCCAACCGCTTCCGCGCCATTGACGAACGCAACTTCCTGACGCTGGTCGCGTCCGGGCAGTTCAAGCTGAACGGCCCCTTCTACGGCGCGACCCTCACCGGCAGCGGCACCGCCAACAGCGGCGTGCTCTACTTCGCCGACCTGGTGAACAAGCAGGTGGTGGACCTGGAAGACCCCAGCAACCTGGATCTGCTGGACACGCTGGCGCTCCGCCGCCGGCGCCTCGGCGAGGGATTCCAGAGCCGGTTCATTGACGAAGTGCGGGTGCAGGACTTCAACCTGCAGATGGGCAGCGACTTCTGGCTCCGTTCCAGCGAGGCGAACATCAAGCTGAGCGGCCAGATCCGCGCCAACAAGGTGCGCAAGGAGTACCGCTTCGACGGAACCCTCGAGGCCGGCCCCGGCAACTACACACTCAAGGTGGGTCCGGTCTCGCGCGACTTCGCAGTGCAGAAGGGATCGGTCACCTACTTCGGCACGCCGGACCTGAACGCCCAGCTCGACATCCAGGCGGAGCACGTCGTGCGGGCCGCGAGCGGGCAGGAAATTCCGGTCATCGCGCACATCACCGGGACACTGCTGCGGCCCAGCCTCGAGCTGCGATCCGACCCCGGCATCCAGCCGGCGCTCTCGGAGGTGGATCTGGTGAGCTACCTCATCCTGGGCGTGCCGTCCACCCAGGCCCAGCTGGCCCAGCAGGCCACCATCCAGAATGCCGCGTCCATCCTGACCAGTGCGCTCTCCAGCGACGTGGAACGCGCACTGGTGAGCGACATGGGACTGCCGGTGGACCTGATCGAGATCCGCCCGGTACTCGCCGGCGGGAGCGGGTCGGGACTCAGCGCGCTGCAGCTGGCGGCCGGCTGGCAGATCGGCCGCAATGCCTTCCTTCGCCTCAGCACCGGGTTCTGCAACCAGGCCTCGGTGATCGGCTTCGGCGCCAGCGTGGATTACCGCCTCAATCGCAACTGGCGGCTCCAGACCTCGTTCGAGCCGACCTATCAGTCGTGCACCCGCGGTTACAACCAGTGGAAGCCGTCCACCGCGTACCAGGTCGGCTTCGACGCGCTCTGGGACCGGGAGTTCTGATGCCGCGGGCGCTCGTGATCACCAATCCTGCCGCCTCCCGCACCCGTGCGCGGACCGTGGCGGCGATCATGCGCGTCTTTGCCCGCGGCGGATGGCAGGCCGAGGTGCTCGCCACCGGCGGGCCGGGTGACGCGCGGCGCTTCGCCGAGGCCGGCGTGCGGGACCAGGTGGATGTGGTCGCGGTCTTCGGCGGCGACGGGACCACCATGCAGGCGGCCGCGGCGCTGGTGGGAACCGGCGTGGCACTGGGCGTGATTCCCGGCGGCACCGGGAATCTCCTGGCCGGCAACCTGCGGCTGCCGTCATCACCGGTCCGCGCCGCCCAGGCGATCGTGCGCGGCCGGCCACGGCCGCTCGACCTGGGCCGGATGGAGCGGGACGGCGGCACGCAGTACTTCGCCGTCGCCTGCGGGGCGGGGTACGACGCGCGGGTCATGGCGGAGACCGGTGCCGCGGAGAAGCACAAGTGGAAGTTCGCGGCCTATGTCGCCACCACGCTGCGCCTGCTGCCCGAGCTCAAGCCGGCCCGCTTCACCCTCACGGTGGACGGGGTCGAGCACGAGACCGACGCCTCGATGCTGCTGATCGCCAATTGCGGCGAGGTCATCCCGCCCTTCGTGAAGCTCCGCTCCGGCATCGTGCCGGATGACGGGCTGCTCGACGTGGTGGCGGTGCGCGCCTCGAACTTCAGCGAGAGCGTGCGGGCGGTCTGGGACCTGGTGAGCGAAGGCCCGCGCCGCGGCCGCGACGAGTTCGTGGGGTACGCGCGCGGCCGGGAGATCCGGGTGCGGAGCGAGCCGGCCGAGCCGGTGCAGCTGGATGGCGAGCCCCACGGCGAGACGCCGTTCACGGCGACGGTGGTGCCGGGGGCGCTGAAGGTGATGGTGGGGAACGGCGGACGCGTGTCTCGAGTCCCGCGTCCCGAGTCCAGGTAACGGAGCTTCTCATGGCGAATTCAGTCCTTCTCATCGACGACGACGTGGATGTCCTGCGCTCGATCGGCGCCTACTTCGAGCGGATCGGCTACGAGGTGACGCGCGAGCTGAGCGGCGAGGCGGGGCTCGCCACCTTCGACCGGAACCGGCCGGATGTGGTGATCCTCGACCTCGGACTCCCGGGCATGGACGGCATGGAGGTGCTGGAGCACCTGCGCCAGCGCGGCGCGGCGGTGGTGCTGCTCACCGGCCAGGGTGACGTCGGGACGGCGGTGCGCGCCATGCAGCTGGGTGCCGAGAACTTCCTGACCAAGCCGGTGGACATGGCGCACCTCGCCGCCGCCACCGAGCGGGTGGCGGACAAGGTCCGCCTGCGCCGGGTCAACGAATCCCTGGTGATGCATGATGCCCCCGGCGGCCGCGGACTGGACTCCCTCGGCGGCTCGGGCCAGATGCTGGAGCTGGCGCACCAGGTGGCGCTGCTGGCCCAGAGCGACCGTACCACCGTGCTCCTCACCGGCGAGAGCGGCACCGGCAAGGGCTGGGTCGCGCGGCTGATCCATGACCTTGGACCCCGCGCGCGCGAGCCGTTCGTCGAAGTGAACTGCGCCGGCCTCACCGCCACCTTCCTCGACAGCGAGCTGTTCGGGCATGAGAAGGGCGCGTTCACCGATGCCAAGGACCGGAAGCAGGGACTGTTCGAGATCGCGGACCGCGGCACCATCTTCCTGGACGAGATCGGCGACCTCGCCCCGGAACTCCAGCCCAAGCTGCTGAAGGTGCTGGAGACCAAGACCTTCCGGCGGCTGGGCGGCACACGGGAGATCACCGTGGACGTGCGGCTCGTGGCCGCCACCAACCGCGACCTGCACGACCTGGTAGAGCAGGGACGGTTCCGCGAAGACCTGTTCTACCGGCTGAGTGTCATGCCGCTCCGGCTGCCCGCCGTGCGGGATCGCACCCGGGAGGATCGCCTGGCACTGATTACCCGCATCCTCACCGATCTCCGCCGCGAGCTTCCGGACGGCCCCGGCGGCCTCAATACCGAGGCCATGGAACGCCTGCTGCAATACGCCTGGCCCGGGAACGTGCGCGAGATGCGGAACGTTCTGGAGCGGGCGCTGATCCTCGGCCGCGGCAGCGCCATGCTGAGCGTGGAGCACCTGCCGGGCGAGTTCCGCGCCCGGCCCGGCCCCGGCGACCGGCGCCACACGCCCCTCAGTCTCGAGGAGCTGGAACGGCAGCACATCGACCGCACGCTCAAGCATCACGCCGGCAATCGCACCCGTGCCGCGGTGGAACTCGGCATCTCCCGCGCTACGCTGATCAACAAGATCAAGCGCTACGGCATTTCCAGCTGAGGTGGGCATCATGAATCAGGACCAGCCGGCCGGGCACAAGCCCGGGGAGAAGGACGCCATGCGCTGCCGCGCCTGCGGCAACGAGGAGCGCGCATCGGAGGGCTATCCCTGTGAGCGGTGCGGGACGTTCATCTGCCTGATCTGCACCTTCCGCGGCGTGACGCTCTGCGCCGAGTGCGCGAAGCAGGGCTCGCACGCATGAGCAGTGTGGTGGTGACGGCCGCCGTCGCCCCGGTCCATGCCGAGCCCTCGGTGCGGGCGGAACAGGTGACCCAGCTGGTGCTGGGAGAGACCGCGAGCATCCGCGAGGACCACGGTGAGTGGCTGGCGATCCGGAGCGACGTGGACGGCTACCAGGGCTGGATGAACGCCGGATATCTGCGACGCCTCGATGCCGCGGCACTCGGCGCCTGGACCACCGCTGCCGCCTCGATCAGCCTGGGCGCCAGGATCACGCTGGGAAAGGATGTCGTGCACGCGCCCCTCCGCGCGCGGCTCGCGGAGGACGACGGGCTCATCACCCTGCCCGACGGACGGGCCGGACGCCTGCTCGATGGCGGTGTGCGGCGTGCCGATGAACTGGCGCGCGCGCTCCGCAACGGCGCGCCACATGCCTGGGCGCTCGAGCAGTTCCGAGGCACCAGCTATCTCTGGGGCGGTCTGACCCCTCTCGGCGTGGACTGCTCCGGACTGGTGCAGACCACCTACCTGTTGCGTGGCCAGGTGCTGGCCCGCGACTCGTCGGTCCAGGCCACGGCCGGCACCGCCGTGCCGCTTGACGGCACCCGCCCTGGCGACCTGCTCTTCTTCCACGGCGAGAAATCGTCCGGCATCACCCATGTGGCGTTCGCCGCCGAGGGCGACACGATCATCCATTCGACGATCAGCTGCGGTGGCGTCTTGCAGGAGTCCTTCCAGCCCGGCACCCGCGCCGGCGAGCAGCTCCGGCCCCGCCTCGTCGCCGTGCGGCGGATCGCCGGATGAGCCGATCCCGGCTCGTGCTCTTCGACATTGACGGCACCCTGCTGCTCACCGCCGGTGCCGGCCGCCGCGCGATCACGGCGGCGCTGGCGGAGCAGGTGGGCGATGTCAGCGCGTTCCAGCACGTGCGCTTCGACGGCAAGACCGATCCGCAGATCGTCACCGAGCTGCTGCAGGCGGCCGGGCACGGCCCGCCGCATGACAGCGATCGCGTCGAGGCGCTCTGCCGCCGCTACGTCACGCTGCTCGAGACGGAGCTCCAGCGACCGGGGGCGGAGACCACGCTGATGCCCGGGATCCTGGAGCTCCTCAGCCGTCTTCAGGGCGAGGAGTCGGTGCTGCTTGGCCTCCTGACCGGCAACATGGTGGATGGCGCCGAGCTCAAGCTGCGCGCCGGCGGCGTGGATCCGGACATCTTTGCGGTCGGTGCGTACGGCAGCGACAGCGCGCACCGTGCCGAACTGCCCGCGATTGCCGCGCATCGCGCCCGCCCGCTGCTCGGCCGGGTGCCGTCCGGCGCGGATGTCGTGATCCTGGGCGACACCCCGGCCGATATCCACTGCGGCCGCGGCATCGGCGCCCGCGCCATCGGGGTGGCGACTGGCGCCTACTCGGTGGCGGACCTCGAAACGCACCAGCCCTACGCGGCATTCCAGGATCTCTCGGATACGGAGGCGGTCGTGGCCGCGATTCTCGCGTGACGAGCCGCGTCGCGGTGCCCGCCGTTCCGGAGCTTGGCCCGCTGCTCGGCAGGCTGGCAGCCCCGGCCGGCACCAACGGCGGTCCCGTCCCGCTCGACGACATCCGGCTCCGGCTCGTGACCGAGCTGTTCGAGCTGGCCGGCGCCGCGCGCGCCTTCGCCGAGAGTGGCGATCCGGCCTCGGCGGCGCAGTCGCTCAACCGCCACGGCTGGCTGGCGGCCTGGGAACGGGCGGTGGATGCCGCTTCCGAGCGGGTGGCCGGGCGCATTGAAGCGATGCTCAGGTCCGCGGCGGCGGAATCCCGGCTTCCTGGCCGCAGGCTCCGGCGCATCCTGCTCACCGGGGACGAGAAACGCGGCATCGCGGTGCGGCTGGGCAGCGGCGGTGCGCTGCTGGTGGATGCCCTGGATCAGATGGAAAGCACGGTCAGGAAGACCGCGCGCGGCGGCGAGCACGGCGAGACCTGGCGCACCGAACTCGCCCGCGTGGCACGGCAGCTGGAGTCGGCGTGGGTGGCGCTCGAAGCGGCGGCGGCGAGAGAGGAAGCGGCGTGGCGGGAGGACGCCGCCGACGTGCGTGCGTGGCGCCGGAAGCGGTGGCCGCTCTGGCTCATCTCGCTAGCCGTCGTGCTGCTGCTGGGCTGGACCGCGCTGGTCCTCGGCGGGTTCCTCGACGCGCCGGGGTGGTTCCGTCCGGTGGCCGACTGGTGGTGGATCCGTACATGAGCGTGCTTGGCGTGGGCATTGACCTGGTGGAACTCGCGCGAGTGCGGCGACTCCTCGCACGCCGGCGGGAACAGGCGCTCGCCCGGTTCCTGAGCGATGCCGAACGGGACTACGTCGAGAGCCGGCCCGATCCGGTGCCGCATATCGCCGCGCGGCTCGCCGCCAAGGAGGCGGTCTACAAGGCGCTGCAGGCATTGCCGGGGTGCCGCGGGGTCGGGTGGCGCGAGATCGAGGTCTGGCGCGACGAGTCCGGCAAGCCGTCGGTGGTGCTGAACGGCCTGGCCGCCGAGGCGCTCGCCGCCCACGGCCCGCTGCACGTGCATCTCTCGCTCACCCATACGCACGTGAGCGCCAGCGCGGTCGCCGTCCTGGAGCGGCCGTAGACCCTGCTGTCCGTGAATCCTTCCAAATCCGACCTGCACGCTCTACTTTACGCGGTCTCTTCCAGAATTAACTGAGAATGATTCTCATTCAGGCATTCGCTGCGTTGTCGCTCCTGGCTGGTGCGGATTCGGCCCTGGCCCAGGATCCGGTGCCGGTCGCGCGGCGCGTGGCCGCCATGGCAGCGCTTGCCTCGCAGGAGTATTCGATCGGCGTGAGTGGCGGCCAGATCGTGGCCGCCGGTGAGGTGGACGAGTCGCGCCTCTTTCTCCAGGAGGCGCGCCGGGCAGCCCAGCGGATCGCCGGGCCCGAGCAGGGGCGGATCACGGCGAGTCTCGACAGCCTCATCGCGCTGGTGAATGCGACGGCCAGCCCGGCCCTGTTCAGTCGCCGGGTCTCCGCTTTTTCCGACGGTCTCGCCTCGCGCCTCGGCATCTCGCTCGAGGAAGTGCCGGCGGCGGCACCGCTCGGGGATCGCGGCGCCGATATCTACCGCGCGGCGTGCGCCTCCTGTCACGGTGCGAACGGGCTGGGTGACGGACCCGCCGGCGCCGGGCTCGATCCGAAACCCGCCAACCTCGCCGATGCCCGGGCGCTCCGTGGGGCATCGCCGCTCGACTTCTATCGCCGGGTCACGATCGGTGTCGCCGGCACGGCGATGCCCTCGTTCGAGGGGACGCTGAGTCCCGATGACCGCTGGGCCGTCGCCGTCTACGCGACGCTGCTGCGCCTTCCGGTGCCGCGCGGGACGGTGCCCGATTCCCTCGCGAACTTTGCCGTGACCGCGGTCCGTTCCGATTCCCAGATCCTTGCCGCCCTCGGCGCGCACGGTACACCGTCCGACGCCGACCTCGCGCGGCTCGCCGCGGTGCGAGCCGCCGGGACCACGGGGCCGAGCGCCCAGGTTGCGGCGCATGTGTTCAGCGAGGTGCGGGCGCGGATTGACTCGGCGGTGACGCTGGCCTCCGCCGGGCAGAACGAGGACGCCGAGGCACGCGCGCTGGACGCGTACATGTCGTTCGAGCAGGTGGAGAAGACGGTGCGCGCGCGGGATCCGGGGCTCGCGGCGGAGCTGGAAGCGGCCTTCGCCGACCTGCGGGCTCGCGCCGGCTCCGGCGGCGCCGATCTCTCCTCGGTGCGCCTGGCACTCGAGACCCGCCTGGAGCGCGCCGAGCGGGTGTTCGTGGACCGGGGCTCGCCGGCGGCGCTCTTCACCCAGTCGTTCGTGCTGATGCTGCGGGAGGGGCTCGAGGCCATCCTCGTGGTCGGTGCGCTGCTCACCTTCCTCACGCGCACCGGCGCCGGGCACCGGCGGCGGGAGATTCACGCCGGCGTCGTGGCGGCGATCGGCGCCAGCGCCCTCACCGCGGTGGCGCTCGAGACGGTGTTCCGGCTCTCGCCGGCCCATCGCGAGGCGCTGGAAGGCGGCACCATGCTGGTGGCGGTGCTGGTGCTCTTCTACGTGAGCTACTGGCTGCTCTCCCGCATGGAAGTCACCAAGTGGACCAACTTCGTGAAAAGCCGGGTGCAGGATGCCGTCACCAGCGGCTCGGCGCTGGCGCTGGCCTCGGCGGCGTTCCTCGCGGTCTATCGCGAAGGATTCGAGACCATCCTGTTCTACAAGGCGCTCTTCGCGTCGGGCGGCGTGGGCGAGGCGATGCCGGTGGCGCTGGGACTCGTGGCCGGTCTGCTCGCCCTGGCCGTGGTGTACGTCGCGATCAACCGCTTCGGCATCCGGCTGCCGCTCAAGCCCTTCTTCGCGGTGACCAGTGCCTTCCTCTACCTCATGGCGTTCGTCTTCGCCGGGAAGGGCGTGGCCGAGCTGCAGGCGGGGCGGCTGATCTCGATCACCTACGTTCCCGGCGCGCCCCGCTTCCCGACCCTCGGCATCTATCCCACCCTCGAGACGGTGCTGGCGCAGGGTGTCCTGGTGCTGCTCGCACTGGTGGCGCTGACATGGATCTTCGTGATGGCGCCGCGGCGGGACCGGAAGGAAATGCCGGCCGCATCCGCGCCGCCCGAGCCCGAAACCCCGGGCAACGACTCGTCACGGGATCTCATCCGGGCGCTGGAACGGGTGGATACCGACCTGGCCGAGGCGCGCGCGGAACTCGAACGAATGCGCGAGCGGCTGGATCCGAAGCATTCCCACAAGTAGCGATACGAAGAGCAGCTGAAAACGACCAAGGGCCCGTCATCACGACGGGCCCTTGGTCACTGGGGAGTGGTAGGTCGCCCCCTGAGTATACGGAGACGGACCGAAGTGTCCGCTCCACCCTTCTTCGACCTACCACTTTCGGTTGGGCGTTGCCGCCCTCGGTTCTCTTAGAAAGCAACCTGCGTGCCAATCGGCCATATCACGCAAGTATTTGACTCCCAACACTATACAGAAGAAATCAAAGTCTGTCCAGATGCCAAAATCGTCTGATTTCTCGACAGTTTTCGTGCTTGATTTTCTAAGTTGCTGAAAGTCAGCGACTTGAGTTTTTGTCGAAGAATTTTACACCGTCGCCTTGTTGACTCCGGACAAGTACCCACCGGGATCCGGGTTCGGTCCGCGGTTCCAGCGTGTCATGAGCCCGAACCCGACGATCACCAGCACCACGCTGATGAGCTGGGCGATGGTGAACGGTCCCAGGAATCGATCGTCCTTGGCGCGCAGGATCTCGATGACGAACCGCTCGGCGCTGGCCCACACCAGCCAGGCACCGAAGAGCCAGCCCACCGGCTTGTCGCTGAGCCGCCACCGCCAGAGGAAGGCGAACGCGACCAGCATGATGCCGGTTTCGTAGAGCTGAGTCGGATGCACGGCCAGCACGGTAGTGGGATCCATCCCGGCCGGGCTCGCGATGCCCATGTGGGCCAGATTGGAGACCGTTGAGGGTGGATACCCCTGCGGAAACTTCACCCCCCACGGCAGCGAGGTCGGGCGGCCGTAGTCGTCATTGATGAGGAAGCAGCCCACCCGGCCGAGGGCATACGCAGCGGCGAGGGCGGGAGCAGCCAGCTGCATCGTCCAGCGGAGCGGCACACGCCGCCACATGCCCACCAGGATCACCGCCAGTGCGCCGCCGATCAGGCCGCCATACCAGACCAGGCCGCCGCGGTCAAACAGGTTGGAGAGGTTCTGGGTGAGGATCACGTAGTAGATCTTGGCGCCGATGACGCCGCCCACCAGCGCGCCGATCACGATGTCGGCCGAATATTCCTCGCGGAGCCCGCGCCGGCGCAGTTCCAGCGTCATGAGCCAGCCCCCCATCAGGAAGCCGACCATCATCATGATGCCGTAGCCGGTGATGGGCAGCGGCCCCAGGTGGATGATGAAGGGATAGACAGTCATGGTGTCGTCGGGTCCGAAAGTCCGGGGATCGGCAGGTCGTCGCGCGGCTCGAGGTCGAGCCCGCTGCGCTTGCCCCGCGCCAGGTGCCAGGCTCCGGCGGCGCCGATCATCGCCGCGTTGTCGGTATTGAGCCGGGGAGAAGCTACGCTCACCCGCGCCGTTCCCGCCAGCCGGGCCCGGAGGGCGTCCGCCAGCGCCGCATTGCAGGCCACACCGCCGCCGATGATCGCGGAGAGGTAGCCGAGCGCCTCCACCGCATCCGCGGTCTTGGCCACCAGCACGTCGATCACCGCATCCTGGAACGCACGGGCGAGGTCGGCGCGGATGCGGACGGGATCGCCGCTCTTCTGGACCTCGCGGCGCACGGCGGTCTTGAGTCCGCTGAAGGAGAAGTTGTACCGGTTGGGCCCGCCGGTCGTCAGCTCGCCGAGCATTGGCCGGGGCAGGGTGATGCGCCCCGGGACACCGATGCGCGCCAGCTGCTCGATCGCCGGCCCACCCGGGTAGCCGAGGCCCAGCAGGGTCGCGACCTTGTCGAATGCCTCGCCGGCGGCATCGTCGAGCGTCCGTCCGATGAGGCGGTAGGTGCCCCAGGCCGGCACGTCCAGCAGCAGGGTGTGGCCGCCGCTCACGAGCAGGGCCACGAACGGTGGTGTCAGGTCGGGGTCCTCCAGCGTGGGCGCGAAGAGGTGGCCTTCCAGGTGGTTCACGCCGATGAGCGGCAGCCCACGGCTCCACGCAAGGGTCTTTCCGTACATCACGCCCACGAGCAGTGCTCCCACCAGTCCCGGCCCGGCCGTCACGGCGACTCCGTCGAGATCGTCGAGCGAGGTGCCGGCCTCGTCCAGCGCGCGCGCCACCACCGGCCCCACCGCCTCCAGGTGCGCCCGGCTTGCGAGCTCCGGCACCACCCCGCCGAAGACGGCATGAATGTCCTGCGAGAGGATCACGAGACTCCGGAGCGTGGGCGGCGCGCCATCCGGTGCATCCAGCACCGCGGCGGAGGTCTCGTCACACGATGTCTCGAGGGCCAGGAGCCGCGTCAGTTCCGCTCCTCGGGGCTTAGCACCGTGGTATCGGCCGGTGCCGGGGGCTGCCCGCCGAGGAGGCGCTGCAGCAGGGCGATGTTGGCGGGCGAGGACCAGTCGTGCGCACCGATGTCACGCTTGATGATGGTCCCGTCCTTGTCCAGCACGAACGTTTCCGGGACGCCGGTGGTCTGGTACAGCGTCTGGATCCGGCCGCTCCGGTCCTGCAGGATGTCGAACGTCAGGCCGTACTCGCGGGCGAAGGCCTTCACGCCGTCGGGGTCGCCCTCGTCAATGCTCACCGCCGCGATGGTGAAGCCGCGGTCCTTGAGCTGGGCGTAGGCCTTCTGCATCGAGGGCATCTCCTGCCGGCAGGGGATGCACCAGGTGGCCCAGATGTTGAGCAGGGTCACCTTGCCCTTGTAGTGCTCGCGCAGGCTCACGGAGTCCCCAGTCGCGAGATCTTCCACCCGCATGTCCGGCGCCCGGGCGCCGACCTCGACCCGTGCCGTCTCCCGGCCCACGTGCGTGAGCACCCAGGCGCCGATGCCGATGCCTCCCAGCACCAGCGCCACCACCAGCCACTGCCTTGATGCACTGCTCACGGTATTACACCTCGACGCTGCACGCGGCGCGGAGTTCCCGCACGGCGCGCGTGATGTCCGGCTGGCCGAATACCGCCGTGCCGGCCACGAAGGTATCGGCCCCGGCCTCGTGCGCGGTGCCGATGGTGGTCACGTCAATGCCCCCGTCCACTTCGAGCGCGGCACGCGACCCGTAGGCATTCAGCACCGAACGCACCCGCGCGATCTTGGCGGTGGACGCTGGGATGTAGCGCTGGCCGCCGAACCCCGGGTTGACGCTCATCACCAGGACGATGTCGAGATCGTCCAGCACCTCGGTGATGTGCGCGACCGGCGTCGCCGGGTTGAGGGCGAGCCCCGCCCGCATTCCCGCCTCGCGCACGTGGGCCAGATGCCGCTGCACATGCACCGTCGCCTCGGGATGGAAGGTGAAGCTCGACGCGCCGGCCTCGGCGTACGGCTCGATGTACTGCTCCGGCCGCTCGACCATCAGGTGCACGTCGATCGGGGCGTCGCTGAGGGACCGGAGGGCGCGGATCATCGGCGCGCCGAAGGTGAGGTTCGGCACGAAGTGGCCGTCCATCACGTCCACGTGCAGCCACTCGGCGCCGCCCTCGAGGGCGGCGGCCACCTGCTCGCCCAGGCGGCCGAGATCGGCACTCAGCACACTGGGCGCGATGCGCACGGTCACTGATCGGCTCCGTTCACGATGAGATCCACCGGGCTGCCGGGATCCCGTCCCTGTCCGGCAGCCGGGCGGGTGCCGAGCACCACTCCGCCGTCCTGGCGCCGGTCAATCGCGGAGTCCACCTCCCCGACCACCAGTCCCGCGGCCCTGAGGACGCGGGACGCCTGGCCCATCTCGAGCCCCACGACGTCCGGCACCGGGACCGGCATGCGCCCCGCGCTGGGAGTGAGCATGACCACCGTCCCTCTCGGCGCCGCCGTGCCGGAGGGCGGGTCCTGGCGCACGACGGTACCCCGCGGCACATCCGGATTCTCCACCGCCGGTTCGATGCGCACGCGGTAGCCCAGCCCGGTGAGCTGCTGCCGGGCACTCGTGACGTCGCTCCCCGCCACCTGCGGAATCAGGTCCTCGCGCGAGAAGATCGGCACGGGCGAGAGCCAGACCGCCGCCACCAGGAAGCCGACGACGGCGACCAGCAGCACGATGGCGACGTCGCGCGCCGCGCGCCGGCGCGGATCGTCAGGCGCCGGCTCGGCCGGCTCCTCCGGCTCGGCAGGGGCGTCGGCGTCTGGCACGAACCCGGGCCGCATGTGGCGCCGGAAGCGCATCAGCGGCTCACCGATCCCGCCGGAGCCGCGCCGCGTAGGCACCGTCCATGGCGTGGCGCTGCGGCAGGATGCGGAGGTCTCCCGCCTCGCTCTGGAGCGCATCGGGAAACGACGGTGCCCGCTCGCGCCGGAATCCGGCGTGCCGCGCCAGGAACGCCTTCACCTGCAGTTCGTTCTCTTCCGGTTCCAGTGAACACGTGGCGTAAACTAACAGCCCTCCGGGCTTTACGACGGCCGCTGCGGCATCGAGCAGGCGGGCCTGTTCCGCCGCGAGGGATGCCAGCGCCTCCGGGGTCACGCGCCAGCGCGCATCGGGATGGCGCGCGAGCGTGCCGGTGCCGAGGCACGGCGCATCCAGCAACACGAGATCCATCGGCGCCACAGGCGGGGCACTGGCGTCCGCAATCACCACCCATTCGCGGCCGCTGCCCGCCCGGCGCAGGTTGCCCGCCAGCCGCTCGGCCCGGCGGCGGTTCTGCTCCACCGCCACCAGGGGCCCGGCGAGACGGCCGAAGGCGAGCGCCTTCCCGCCAGGGGCCGCGCAAAGGTCCGCCACCCTGGATCCTGGTTCCGGGTCGGCAAACCACGCCAGCAGCGCCTGCGCCGGATCCTGCACGAAGAAGTCTCCATCATTGAATCCCGGAAGCTCGTCCGGCCGGCGCCGGTCGGTCACCAGTCCCGCGCCCCACGGCGCGGGGCGGAGCGGAATGCCGGCGGCGCTCCAGCGCTGCTCCAGCTCGGACAGGCTGGCGCGCGCCGGTTGCAGCGCCATCGCCGGGGTGCGGTTGTTCCACGCGAGGAGCTGTTCGGTCTCCGCCTCGCCGAACCGGGCGGTCCACCGGTCCACGAGCCAGTCGGGATGCGAGTAGCGGCCGGCGAGGGAGGTGGGGCCGAGTCCATCCAGTTCCGGTCCGGGATGGCTGGCCACCTTGCGAAGCACGGCGTTGACGAACCCGGCGGACTTTGCGCCGGTCGTCTCGCGTGCCAGCTGCACGGTGGTGCTCACGGCGGCATGGTCGGGCACGCGATCGAGTGCGGTGAGCTGGTACGCGCCGAGGCGGAGGATCTGCTTGAGGGTTGGTGCGACGGCCTTCCACCCGCGCGGCACGAAGCGGGCGAGCCGGTCATCGAGGGTTCGCTGCTGGCGGAGGACGCCGGCGCTCAACTCGTGCGCCAGGCGCCGGTCAGGGTCGGAGAGCCGCCGCACGGCGTCGTCGAGCGCCTGGTCGAAGGGCCGGCCTTCCGCCACCTGGGCCAGGATCGTCAGGGCGGCTCGGCGCGGAGCGAGGCCGGAGATACGTTGCTTGGACGACAGGGTGGGCTCCACGGATGGACGCGAGACGCGGGACTCGGGACTCGTGATGCCAGCTACTCGAGTCCCGCGACTCGAGTCCGTCTCAGGTCAGCATTCCCACTTCCGGCGTGGATGGCATCGCCACCTCACGCTTCGGCATCCGCCCGGCAAGCCAGGCGGCGCGCCCCGCCTCGACCGCCAGGCGCATCGCGTGCGCCATGGCCACCGGTTCACGGGCCTGCGCCAGCGCGGTATTCATGAGGATGCCATCCACACCCTGTTCCATCACCACGCAGGCATCCGACGCCGTCCCGACGCCGGCATCCACGATGACCGGCACCGTGAGCCGGCGCTTGATCGTGCGGACGCTGAACGGGTTGATGAGCCCGAGTCCGCTGCCGATGGGCGAGGCCAGCGGCATCACCGCCGCGGCGCCGGCTTCCTCGAGCCGGAGCGCGGTGATCAGGTCGTCATTGGTGTAGGCCAGGACCTTGAATCCCTCCTGCACCAGGACCCGGGTGGCGGTGAGGAGTCCGTCCACGTCGGGAAGCAGGGTCTCCCGGTCGCCGATCACCTCGAGCTTCACGAACTCGTTGAAGCCGGCCTCCCGTGCGAGCCGCGCATAGCGCACCGCCTCGTCGGCGGTGTAGCAGCCAGCGGTGTTGGCCAGCAGGAAGTACTGGTCCGGGGAAAGGTGATGCAGGATCCCTTCCTCGTTGGCCCGGTCGAGGTCCACCCGCCGGACCGCCACCGTCACGATCTCCGCGCCCGATGCCTCGAGCGCCGCGGTCATCTCGGCATTCGTGCGGTACTTGCCGGTGCCCACCATGAGGCGGGACCGGAACTCACGACCGCCCAGTTCGAAGGGCGTATCCACGATCATTGCGTCATCCTCCCCCGACAAAGTGCACCACCTCCACCATGTCCCCGTCGTTGACCGGCGTCTCCGCCAGCTGTGGCCGGCGCACGATGCCGCGATTGTGTTCCACCACCACGGTCCGGGGATCGAGCCCGAGCGTGTGGAGCAGGTCCGCCAGCGTGCCGGCAGCCGGCACGCGCCGCGGTTCACCATTCAGCATGATACCGATCGCCGTCATTCGTCATCCTCGGTCCAGGGCGCGAGCAGCGCGCGCGTGGCGGCGGCCGGGTCCTCCGCGAGCCAGAGGGCCCGGATCGCGGCCACTCCCCAGGCACCGGCATCCTTCACCGCGCCGGCGTTCTCCGCCGTGATGCCGCCGATCGCCACGGTGGTAACACCGGAACGGGCTGCGCGGTTCACGGCCTCGAGTCCCAGCGGCTCCTGGCCCGGATGGGTCAGGGTCGGGAAGACGGGACCCAGCAGCACGAAGTCCGCGCCCTCATCCCGCGCGCTGACGGCTTCCTCCGCGGAATGTACCGACCGGCCGACCAGTCCGTCGCCCAGGACGAGGCGGGCGTCGGCCGGCGTCAGGTCGCTGGCGGCCAGCTGCACACCCTGCGCATCGGCCGCGCGGGCAATGTCCGGCCGGCCGCTCACGAACACCTGTGCCTGGGACGGACGGCAGAGGGAGACGAACCGCACGGCCGCCTGCGCCAGCAGCTCCGCCGTGCCGGCGCGTTCCCGCGCGTGCAGGGCCACGGCACTGCCGGAGGCCGCGATCGCCGCCGCGCGCACTCCCAGGTCGGCCAGCTGCAGCACCGTTCCGTCCGTCACCGCGTGCACCCGGGCCAGCGGCCTCATGCCAGGCGCCGTCCCGGCGTCACACCGCGCCCGCGCACCCATTCCGCGACCGGCATCCGCCGCTTGCCGGCGGGCTGCACTTCCGCGATCTCCACCGCGCCCGACGCCGCCCCGATGACCAGGGTGGAACCGGCCGAGAGGACAACGCCCGGCGCACCGTGCATCGGCACCGCATGCGCGCCGAACAATTTCATGTCCGTGCCATCGAGCGTGGCCCACGCCCCGGGGGCGGGGTCGAATGCGCGGATACGGCGGGCAATGGCCGGCGCATCCTGGTCCCAGGCGATGCGCGCGATCTCCCGCGTGAGCTTGGGCGCAAAGGTCGCGGCGGCGGCATCCTGGGGTTCGGGCTCCATCGGCCCGCGCTGGAAGGCGCTCAGCGACTCGAGCAGGGCCTGGCTGCCGAGGGCGGCGAGCCGTGCCGTGAGCGAGCCGCCGGTTTCGTCGGCGAGCACGGGCGTGCGCACCCGCAGGTACACCGGCCCGGAGTCGAGGCCCTGTTCCATCTGCATGATGCTGACGCCGGTTTCGGTGTCTCCATTCACGATGGCCCACTGGATCGGTGCCGCGCCGCGCAGCCGGGGCAGCAGCGACGCGTGCACGTTCACCATGCCGCGCCGCGGAATCGCCAGGATCCCGGGGCGCAGAATGTGGCCGTAGGCGACGACCACGCCCAGTTCCGCGTCCAGCCGCCGGAGCGCGGCGGCGAAGAGATCGCCGGCCGGCCGCTCCGGCTGCAGCACCGGGACGCCGGCCGCGAGCGCCGTGGTCTTCACGGGGGGCGGCACGAGGGTGTTGCGGGAACGGCCCTGCGGACGGTCGGGCTGGGTCACCACCCCCGCCACGTCGTGGCCGGCGGTGAGCAGCGCGCGGAGGGATGCATCGGCGAATTCCGGCGTCCCGAAGAAGACGATGCGCATTACTCCGGGGCGGAGGTCGCGGCCGCCACCTCCTTGATGTACGACCGGTCATCCCGGTGTTCCTTCTTCCAGCGGGCGAGCAGCATCTTCCGCTTGATCGGCCCGAGATGGTCGAGGAACAGGATGCCGTCCAGATGGTCGATCTCGTGCTGGATGGCGCGGGCCAGGAGCCCCTCCGCCTCGAGGCGATAGGGGGCGCCATTGCCGTCCAGCGCCTCCAGGGTCACGCGCTCGGGGCGGGTGACGTCGGCGTAGATGTCGGGGATGGACAGGCATCCCTCTTCCTGCGTCGCGCGGCCGTCCCCCTCGACGACACGCGGGTTGACCAGCGCGATCCGGGTGCCATCGGCATCCACGACGGCCACGCGCATCGCGATTCCCACCTGGTTGGCCGCGAGACCCACCCCCTTGGCCGCGTCCATCGTGGTGAACAGGTCCGCGATGAACGCGCGGGTGGCGTCGGTCACCTCCGCCACCTCGTCGCTCCGCTGGCGAAGCACCGGCGAGCCCAGCAGGTGGAGCTTCAGCACGGACATCAGCGCCGCCCGGCCACCGGCCCGCCGATACGGACGATCCGGGAGCGCTCGACCACGATCGTGGAGTCGCCGGTCTCGATCGTCACGCGCGATTCGGTCACGCCGTTCACCTCGACATCCTTGATGTCCCGCACCTTGCCCACGATGCCGCCGGCGGTGAGGACGTCGTCGTTCTTCTTGAGCTGGGCGAGGAGTTCGGCGTGCTGCTTCCGCGCCTTGCCCTGCGGCCGCAGGATCAGGAAGTAGAAGATCGCGCCGATGGCCAGGATCTGCAGCATGAGGAACGAAAGCCCGCCCGAGGTGCCGGTGGACTGCTGCAGGGCAAGAAGCAGGTGGTGCGTCACGGATCTCCCCGTCGGTGATGGCGGCGGAGCCACTCCTCGCTCCACGTGCCGTAGGTGCCGTCCAGGATGCGTGCCCGGGCCTCTTGGGCCAGGCGCACCAGGAACCGGATATTGTGCAGCGACACCAGCCGGAGGCCCAGGATCTCGCCCACGACGAACAGGTGGCGCAGGTACGCGCGCGACACGGTCCGGCAGGTGATGCAGTCGCACGCCGGGTCGAGCGGGCCGTCATCCAGCCGGTGGGCCGCCGCCTTCACGTTGACCCGGCCGGTGGAGGTCCAGGCGGTGCCATGGCGCCCGTTGCGGGTCGGGGCGACGCAGTCGAACAGGTCCACGCCGCGCCCGATCGCCTCCACCAGGTCCACCGGAAACCCGACGCCCATAAGATAACGGGGGGTGCCGCGAGGCAGGGCGGGTTCGAGCTCCTCGAGTACGCGCCGCATCACCGGCTTCGGCTCGCCCACGCTCAGCCCGCCGATGGCGATGCCGCTCCATTCGCCGGTGCCAAGGATGCCGGCGAGCGACGCCGCCCTGAGGTCGGCGTGGGTCCCGCCCTGGATGATGGGCCAGAGCGCCTGCCGCGGCCCGTCCCGCTCGCCTGCCAGCTGCCGATGCCTTGCCAGGCCGCGCGCCAGCCAGCGGAGGCTGCGTTCCATTCCCTCCCGCGCGAGGCCGTGCTCCGCCTGTCCGGGGACGACATGGTCGAACTGCATGGCGATGTCCGCGCCCAGCGCCCACTGGATCTCCATGGAGCGTTCGGGAGTGATGGTGCGGTACGAGCCGTCCACATGGCTCTGGAAGGCGACGCCTTCTTCCGAGATCGTGCGCAGCGTCTCCAGCGAGAAGACCTGGAAGCCGCCCGAGTCGGTGAGCATCGGCCCGCGCCAGCCGGTGAACTGCGGCAGTCCGCCGAGCGCGCGCACGACGTCCTCGCCGGGGCGGAGGTGAAGGTGATAAGTGTTGCCCAGGACGATCTGCGCCCCGGTGCTGCGTACGTCGTCGGCCGACAGCCCGCGCACGGCGCCATGGGTACCCACCGGCATGAAGCAGGGTGTCTCGACCGTGCCGTGCGGCAGCGTGAGCGTACCGGCGCGCGCGACACCCGCGGTGGCGTCGAGCCTGAACCGGAACGGGCTCACGTGATCACCATCGCGTCACCATACGAATAGAAGCGGTAGCGCTCCGCCACCGCGTGGCGGTAGGCGCGCATGACGAGGTCGTGGCCCGCGAACGCCGCGACCAGCATCAGCAGCGTGGAACGGGGCAGGTGGAAGTTGGTCAGCAGCCGGTCGGTGACCCGGAAACGGTAACCGGGGGTGATGAGGAGGCGCGTGGCGCCGGGGCCGGCACGGAGGACTCCATCCTGCGCGGCACTCTCCAGGGCGCGCACCACCGTCGTGCCCACGGCCCAGATGCGGCCACCCCGCGCGCGGGCGCTCCCGATCGTGACCGCCGCCGCGTCCGGGATCGCGTAGCGCTCCTCGTGCATCGGGTGCGCCGAAGGATCGTCGGTCTCCACCGGCTTGAACGTGCCGGGGCCCACCTCGAGCTCGACCCGCGCGATCACCACGCCCCTGGCCGCGAGCGTATCCAGATGCTCGCGCTCGAAGTGCAGTCCCGCCGTCGGTGCCGCGACGCTGGCCTCCCGTTCGGCGTACACGGTCTGGTAGCGCAACTCATCCTCGGCATCCGGATCCCGCGTGATGTACGGCGGCAGCGGCAGCCGACCGTAGCGGTGGATCGCTTCCTCGGCGCCGAGCCCGCCGAACCGGACCACCCGGTTGCCATCGTCCAGGATGGCGATCGTCTCGATCCAGGCATCGGGTCCGAGCGTCACCCGCTTACCGGGACGGAGCGCGCTGCCGGGGCGCCCCATGGCGATCCAGTCTCCGCCGGTACCAGGGTGCAGCAGCAGCACCTCGGCGGGAGCGCCGGATGCGCGCGTGCCCAGCAGGCGGGCATGCCGGACGCGGGTGGTGTTGAGCACCAGCACGTCACCGGCCGGAATCATCTCGAGGAGGTCCGGAAACCAGCCATCGTGCAGGGTGCCCTCGGCGCGGTCTACATGCAGCAGGCGGCTCTGCGCCCGCCGGGCCGCCGGGTGCTGGGCGATGAGGTCGGGCGGAAGCGGGTAGTCGAAGTCGGACGTCCGGTGGCCGGGCGGCGGCCGGTCAGCCATCGAGGAGAGAGCCCTGGCGCGCGGGAGGCTGGAGGCCGAAGCGGGCATAGGCATTGGCCGTGGCGACCCGGCCCCGGGGCGTCCGCTCGAGGAAGCCCTGCTGGATGAGGAATGGCTCGTACACGTCCTGAAGGGTGCCGGCATCTTCGCCGACCGCGACGGCGATCGTGCCGAGGCCCACCGGCCCGCCGCCGAACTTCTCGATGATGGTGGAGAGAATGCGGGCGTCCATGTCGTCGAGGCCGAATTCGTCCACGTTGAGCCGGGCGAGCGCCTCGCCCGCCACGGCCACCGTAATGCGGCCGTCGGCCTTGACCTGCGCGTAGTCCCGGACCCGGCGGAGCAGGCGGTTGGCCACCCGCGGCGTGCCCCGGCTCCGACGGGCGATCTCCAGCGCGCCATCCGGCTCGGTCCGGACGCCGAGGATGGTGGCGCTCCGCGACACGATCTGGGCCAGGTCATCCGCCGGATAGAAGGAAAGCCGTTCCACCAGCCCGAAGCGCGCGCGCATCGGTGGCGTGAGCAGGCCGAACCGGGTGGTCGCCCCGATGAGCGTGAAGGGCTCCAGCGCCATGGGGATGGTCTGCGCGCCGGGGCCCTCGCTGATGCGCACATCCACCCGGAAGTCCTCCATCGCGGGGTAGAGGAACTCCTCCAGTGCCGGCCGGAGGCGATGGATCTCGTCGATGAACAGGATGTCGCCCGCCGCGAGGCCGGTGAGCATGCCGACGAGGTCCCCGGGCTTCTCCAGGACCGGGCCGGACGTGGTACGGAGCTGCACGCCCATCTCCCGCGCCAGCAGCATGGCGAGCGTGGTCTTGCCGAGGCCGGGCGGGCCGAAGAAGAGCGCATGGTCCAGCGGGTCGCCCCGCTGGCGCGCGGCATCCACCGCGATCCGGAGCGACGCCTTCACCTGCCCCTGGCCGACGAATTCCTCGAGTCGCGCGGGGCGCAGGGAGGTGTCCGCGCCCTGTTCCTCGGGCAGTTCCGCCGGGGTGGTGACGTCGAGCCGGTGCACGGTCAGCGGTCCGGCTCCGCCGTCCAGCGCACCGGGCGCGAGCCGCGCCGGACGGTGTGCCGCGCGCCGCAGTGCTGGCAGCGGTCCCGCGTCACGTCGGCATCGTCGGCGACGAGCTTGCGGTTGGAGGTGCCGCAGTGGGTGCAGAGCCACTCGGCGGTGACGGCCACGACAGTCATCGGCTCATCTCCCGGAGCGTGCGCCGGCGAGCTGGGAAAGTGCCCGCCGGATGAGTTGGGGGGTGTCGTCGAGGGCGACGTCCCGTGCCGCGGTGCGGACCGCATCGTCGGCCGCGACCGGGGTGTAGCCCAGCGCCACCAGCGCGCGGACCGCTTCCTCGGAACCGGCCTGGACCGGCGCAGCAGGCGCGGGCTGGAGGTCGTCGAACCGGTCGGACAGTTCCAGCACCAGCCGCTCCGCCTTCTTCCGGCCGATCCCGCTGACACTCGACAGCGCGGCCAGATCCCGGTCGCGGATGGCCCGTACCGTCCGCTCGGCTCCGAGCGACGCCACCAGGGCGAGTGCCAGCCGAGGGCCGAATCCGGCGGCATCCAGCAGGCGGCGGAATACGGCGCGATCCATGGCCTCATCGAAGCCGTAGAGCGCCCAGCCGTCTTCCCGCACCACCAGCTCGGTATGCAGCCGCACCCGCTGGCCGATGGCGGGGAGCCGCATGAGCGTGGCGGCCGGGACCGTGAGCAGGTACCCCGTGCCGCCATCGGTCTCCACGACCACCGCGTCGCCATCGCGGGCGGTGAGGACGCCGGTGACCGAGGCGATCATCGCGCCGGCTCCCCGCGCCCGCCGGTGCGCAGCAGGTGGGTGAGCGCGATGGCCACGCCATCGGCGGCGTCAGCGGGCCGGGGTTCGTCCGCCAGGCGCAGGAGCTGCTGGACCATGTACCCGACCTGCGGCTTGAGGGCCGCGCCGCGTCCGACCACCGTCTTCTTCACGATCGCGGGAGTGTATTCGCTGATGGCAACACCCGCGGTTTCCGCCGCCAGGAGGATGACGCCGCGGGCATGACTCAGCACCATGGTGGTGCGCGCGTTCCGGCCGAGGA
The DNA here is from genome assembly GCA_035712285.1 of Gemmatimonadales bacterium. Taxonomy (GTDB): domain Bacteria; phylum Gemmatimonadota; class Gemmatimonadetes; order Gemmatimonadales; family GWC2-71-9; genus CAMLHP01. The sequence goes on from DASTBA010000092.1 coordinate 40,505, forward strand.
ACGCCGTCTCGATCGCCAGCGCGTCGGGCCGGTGGCGGGCGAGCAGGTCGGCCACCGACTCGTGAATGTGCCGCAGGCGGGCGGCGAGCGGGTCGCGGGACCGGGTGCGCACCACGCCGCACTCCAGCAGGCGCCCCGGCCGTCCTGCCCGCGATTCCACCACGCCGTACCCGAGCACCGCCGTGCCCGGGTCGATCCCGAGCACCTTCATCTGCGGGAAGCGGTCAGGCGTCCGCCTCCGCCAGCTGGGAGGCGTCAATGTCGAAGTTGGAGAAGACCTTCGAGACGTCGTCGAGCTCTTCCAGGGCCTCGACCAGGCGGAGCAGGCGGCCGGCGTCCTCGCCCTCCACCTTGACCGAATTCTTCGGCACCATGGCGAGCTCCGCCGAATCCACCCGGAGCCCCGCCGCCCGCAGCGCGTCCTGCACGGCATGGAACGCGGCGGGCGACGTGGTGACGACGTACTGGTCCCCCTCGCGGGCGAAGTCGTCGGCGCCGGCATCGAGCGCCTGTTCCAGCGTGGAGTCCTCGGACGAATTGGCGGCATCCAGCATGACCTGGCCGAGGTG
>DASTBA010000093.1:0-12049 GCA_035712285.1 Gemmatimonadales bacterium
GAGCACCTGGCCGCTCTACCGCCAGTCGAAGTCGGGCTTCACCGCCCAGTTCGGCGACCTCACCGGCCTCCAGGGGCTGGCCAGTCCGGGCCATCTCGAAGTCGCGCCCTATATCGTCACCAAGAACGTGCAGCAACCGGCCTCGGCGGACTTCGCGCGGAACCAGGAATTCACCGCGGGCGGCGACCTCAAGTACCGGCTCGCTTCGAACCTGCTCCTCAATGCCACGATCAACCCCGACTTCGGGCAGGTGGAGGCGGACCCGTCGCAGCTCAACCTCAGCGCCTTCGAGACCTTCTTCCAGGAGCGGCGGCCGTTCTTCGTGGAAGGGCGCGGCCTCTTCGACTTCCCGGTGAACTGTGTCGTGGTGGTGGACTGCAGCACCGGCGAGGGGCTCTTCTATACCCGGCGCATCGGGCGGGCACCGCAGCTGGCGGGGATCCTGGGTGATGATTCCTCCCCCACCTCCACCAGTATCCTCGGTGCGGCGAAGATGACCGGCCGACTGCCCGGCGGGTTCTCGCTCGGCGTGATGGACGCAGTGACCGACCACGTCGGCGGCCCGGGGAATTCCACCCTTGAACCCACCACGAACTACGCCGTGGTGCGCGGCAGCCAGGACTACGCCAACGGCAACGGCAACGTGGGATTCATCGCGACGGGCGTGAACCGGGCCCTCGACGCGTCGAGCGAGCCGTACCTCCATCGCAGCGCCTACAGTGCCGGCCTGGACGCGCGGCGCCGCTTCGCCGGCTCGCTGGAAGTCTCGACCCGCCTCGATTTCAGCCGCGTGGCCGGGACGCCGGAGGCGATCGCGCGCACCCAGCGCAGCACCGTGCATCTCTACCAGCGCCCCGATGGCGATCTGGTCTTCGACTCCACCCGCACGTCGCTGAGCGGCACCAACATGGAGTTCCGCTTCGCCAAGGTAGCGGGCCGGCGGCTGCAGTTCGAAACCGCCTATCAGCGCCGGTCGGCCGGGTTCGAGACCAATGATATCGGCTTCCTTCGCCAGGCGGACCAGCAGCAGTGGACCACCTGGGCGGCGCTGGCCTGGCGCACCCCCAACAAGATCTTCCAGCAGCTGCGCTGGAACTTCAACAACTGGGAATACTGGACCATGGCCGGCCTGCCGACCGAACGGGCATTCAACACCAATACGCACATCCAGTTCACCAACCGCTGGTGGCTCCACATGGGCGGCACGCTCGGTCAGCTCGGAACCACCTACAGCGACCGCGCGGCACGGGGCGGGCCGGCGGTGCGGCAGGACCCCTACATCTCGCCGTGGCTCAGCATCGAGGGAGACGATCGCCACGCGCTGGTGCCATCGTTCTCGATGAACTACTTCCGCGGGGATGGCGGCCGGTCGCAGGAGATCAGCCTCCAGCCGGAGCTGGACTACAAGCTGTCCAGCCGTTTCACCACGTCGCTCGCCGCCAACTGGGATCACAACCGGAACGACTCCCAGTACTTCGGCACCTTCACCGACTCGGTGGGTACGTCGCACTACACCTTCGCGCACCTGAAGCAGAAGACGCTGAGCCTCACCTTCCGGCTGGACTACACCTTCACGCCGACGGCGTCCCTGCAGGTGTATGCGTCGCCCTTCATCTCGAAGGGCACCTACTCGAATGTCCGTGAACTGGCCGACCCGCGCGCGGCAAGTTACGACGATCGCTACCAGCCGTACGCCGACCCGGCGGTGAGCGCGGATCCGGGCGGGTTCAACTTCCAGCAGTTCCGCTCCAACGTGGTGTTCCGGTGGGAGTACCGGGCCGGCTCGACGCTGTTCCTGGTCTGGAGCCAGGGGCGGCAGAACTCGCTGCCGGTGGAGGGGAACACTTCGTTCACCCACGATCTGGGGGATCTCTTTAACGAGCGGGCGAACGACACTTTCCTCGTGAAGGTGAGTTACTGGCTGGCGCGGTAGGGGCGCACGGCCGAAAACCCGAGTCCATTGTCACCCCCGCGAAAGCGGGGGTCCATGGCGGAGTTGTCAACGTGGATTCCCGCGTGCGCGGGAATGACGAACGCGCGCACTCCACTTGCCGGATTCGGTACCGGCCTCCATGTTCTCGTCGGCTATTCCACCCTGACGATGCGGAGGCGTTCCATGATCCGGCGGCCGGCGTTGCTGGCGTTGGCTCTTCCCCTGCTGTGGCTCCTGCCGGTCGCAACCGCACCACGCTCTCGCTTGCATCACCCGCTGGTCAAGCCCCAAAGCCGCACGTACTACATCGCCGCGGACACCGTCTCGTGGAACTACGTCCCGGGCGGCCGCGACGGGATCGCCGGCGTGCCGTATGCCGACACGGCATTCTTTGCGGGTGCACCTCCCCGGCCGTTCCCGACCACCTATCACAAGGTGCTCTACCGGGAATACACCGACGGCACCTTCCGCACCCTGAAGCCTCGTCCCGCCGAATGGGACCACCTGGGCTTCCTGGGGCCGCTGATTCGCGGCGTGGTGGGCGACACTCTCCGGATCGTGTTCCGCAACAACGGAGACCGGCCGTACAGCATGCACCCGCACGGCGTGTTCTACGACAAGAATTCGGAGGGAGTGCCCTACAACGACGGCACCAGCGGATCGGACAAGGCGGACGACGGCGTGCCGCCCGGCGGCACGCACACCTATGTCTGGCTGGTGCCGGAGCGTGCCGGTCCCGGCCCGATGGAGGGCAGTTCGGTGATGTGGATGTACCACTCACATGTCGACGAAGTGCGGGACATCAACACCGGTCTGTTCGGTCCCATGATCATCACCGCGCGTGCCCATGCGCGTCCCGACGGCTCGCCGGACGACGTGGACCGCGAACTCATCGCGTCCTTCATGCAGGTCGAGGAACAGGACAGCTGGCTGGTGGGCCGGAATCTGCTGCCGAGCCCCGACTCGCTGTTCAAGCTCGGTCCCAAGACGAACCCGTCAGTGAAGCAGGACATCTACCCGTGGTTCGTCAAGTTCACCATCAACGGCTTCGTGCACGGCAGCATGCCGCTCGCCGACCTGACCTTCCGCCGCGGTCAGCACGTGCGCTGGTACCTGATGGGCTCGACCAACGACTTTGACTTCCACTCGCCCCACTGGCACGGCAACACGGTGGTGATCAACGGCATGCGCACCGACGTCACGGCCCTGCTGCCGATGCAGATGGTGACCGCCGACATGGTGCCCGACGATCCCGGTATCTGGCTGTTCCATTGTCACGTATCGTTCCACAACGGCGAGGGGATGGCAGTGCGGTACCGGGTGGAGTAGGCCTTTCGGTGCCGCAGCGCCAGCAGGCGTCGAAATGGTCTTCGACCACCTCGCCGCACTTCGGACAGGTCCTGATCATGGATGATCCGATGCTGACCGGTTGCAGCGCGCGGGTCCGTCGCTGAAGCGACGACTTGGCTGATATCGCTGAAGCAACCTGTCAGGACGGCGCACGACCCCCGACCAACCTACCACTCCCCCCGCCGGTGGTTCGACACCCACCGGTACATCCCCATCACGTTGAGCGTGTGCATCGTGCCGTAGCCGGTCCACGACTGGACCTCGTTACTGAAGCGCACGTTGCGGTAGAGCTGGTCCCACGACTGGCCGGCGCGCACCAGGTCCAGCACTTGCTGGTGGAGGTCGATCATGTAGGTGCGGAGCGCACGCTCGTCGGTCACGGTCGCCGGGGTGTAGTGCCCGACGTCAATCACCTTCACGTCCTGCGCGATCACCCAGTCCAGCGTCTCGATCCAGCCGTCATAGTAGAAGTCGAGGAAATCGTTGTACGGCATCGTGTGGCTCTCGCACACGTCGGTGCACTGCAGGGCCTTGTACTTCGGGAACAGCACCATCGTCATGCTGTTGGAATGGCTCGGTGCCACGCGGTGGAGGAGCACCGTGTCGCCGCCCAGGGCGATGGTCATGTCCCGGTCGAAGACGCGGTCCGGCACCGCGGTGGGGATCTTCTCGCCGACGATCGGCTCCAGGGCGCGCTGGTTGGCCACCACGATGGCGCCATCCTGCTGGAACACCTGGGCGCCGCTGATGTGGTCGGCATGCGCGTGGGTGTAGACCACGTAGCGCACCTTCACGTGGAAGCGGCGCATGATCTCGTCGCGGAGCCAGGTGGCGGTGCAGGTCATGGCGGGATCGATCACCAGCGCGCCGTCGCGCGTGATCAGCACCAGCCCGCTATGCACCGCGAGCCCCGGCCCGGTGGTGTGGCGATAGAGATTCCCCTCGACCTGCGTCAGCCCGCGGGGATTGTCCGGACAGTCGGCGGCGGTGAAGTCGGGCAACCGGGCGCGGTTGGCATACGGGGCCTTGTCCACCGGCGTGCCGTTGTCGCCGGTCTGGGCACCAGCCCGGAGCGGGGTCCCCAGCAGGAGCATTATCGGCAGATACAGCGCGACACGCATCGTCAGACCTCCCGGTAGGATTGGTCGGCTTCAATTCAGATCCATGCCATCAATATCTCTAGTATAATATGTCATATATGGCGTATATGATCGCTATATTGATTTAATCGGTCATATATGGTATCTAATGTTGTAATGGACAGCATCCGACCAGTAGCCACCACCGGCGAGATCCTCGCCGAGCTCGGTCGCCGGCTTCAGCGGTATCGGTTGCAGCAGAATCGCACCGTGGCCGATGTGGCGGCGAGTGCCGGCCTGGGCACACGCACCGTTGACCGGGCGGAAGCCGGCGAGAACCCGACCCTTGCCACCGTGGTCCAGATTCTCCGCGCCCTCGGCCGCCTGGATGCGCTCGACTCCTTCCTGCCGGTTCCGCTCGTCTCGCCGATCGAGCTGGCGGCCCTGAGCGGCCGCGAGCGGAAGCGGGCCGGCACGCCGCGCCGCCGCACTCCCCCGCCCGCCCATGACTGATCCAGTCGCGGCGGCTCCGTACACCGTCGCCCGCGTGTACCTCTGGGGGAAGGAAGTCGGGGCCGTCGCCGAGGACCGCCAGGGCGGCGTGGTCTTCGAATATGCCGAGAGCTTCCGGCAATCGGGCCTCGAAATATCACCCATTCATCTCCCGCTATCGCGCCGGGGGCCGGTTTCCTTTCCCGCGCTGCAGCGGGTCGAGTCGTTCGCCGGATTGCCGGGTCTCCTGGCCGACTGCCTGCCGGATGCCTTCGGCAACGCCGTCATCCGCCGCTATTTCGAGGAGCGCGGCACCCCGGACGCCGCCATGCGGCCGGTGCAGAAGCTGCTCTACATGGGCAGCCGCGCGATGGGCGCGCTGGAATTCCGTCCGCCGCTGGAGGGCCGGACCAGTCGTGACAGCGATGACGCGCTGGCCATCGCGAGACTGGTGGAGGAGGCGCGCCGGGTCATCGAGGGCGATGCCTCCGTGGCGGTGCCGGAGATGATGCAGCTCGGCGCGTCGGCGGGCGGCGCGCGGGCCAAGGCGCTCATCCTGTGGAACCGTGGGGCGGGGCGCGTGAAGTCCGCCTTTGCGCCGCGCCGGGCGGGCGACGAGCACTGGCTCATCAAGTTCGACGGCGTCTCCGGCGGCATCGGCGGTCACGAGCTCGCGCGGGAGTTCCGGCCCGGTCCGTACGGCCGCATCGAATACGCCTATTCCGTGATGGCGCGGGCGGCCGGCATCGAGATGACCGAGACCCACCTGCTGCGTGAGCGGGAGTTTGCCCATTTCATGACGCGGCGCTTCGACCGTGAGGGCGACGCCCGGCTCCACATGCACAGTCTTGGCGGATTGCATCATGCCGACTACAACATCCGGCAGGTGCTCTCCTATGAGGACTACTTCCGCACCATCCGGCTCCTCGGCATGGGCCAGCCGGAGGTGGACCAGGCCTATCGCCGGATGGTGTTCAATATCATGGCCCGGAACCAGGATGACCACGTCAAGAATGTCGCCTTCCTGATGGGGCCGGACGGGAAATGGCGGCTCGCGCCGGCGTTCGACATGACGTTCGCGCATGGCGGCGCGTGGGCCATGACCCATCAGATGACCGCGCATGGCCAGGACGATCACTTCACCCGTGACGATCTCCTCGCCGTGGGCAGTGCGTTCGACGTGCCGAGGGGTGGTGCCGGGATCATCGAAGAGGTGGGGGCGTCGCTGGCGCTCTGGGAGGGGGCGGCGCGGGACGCCGGCGTGGATGTGGAAACGATCAGTAGAATCGCGGGGCTGTTCCGGCGATTTCCGTAAGGTCGTCGTTGCGCTAAGCTCTTTTCCTCCTTCTCGCCACCTCCACCGCCTTCCCCACCCACAGCTCGAGCGTCTCCACGTCCTCGAGCAGCTCCTCCGGCACCTGGTAATACTGCATGACCTCGCCATCGGGTCCGAACGGCCGGAACGGCCCCATGCCGACGGCCACGTAATCGGGGCGGTTGGTGTCGTCCACCTTGTCCATCAGTGCGAAGAAGAGCGCATCGCTGTAGATCCCCACCCCGCCGAACATGGACCGGGCGCGGATGCCGGGCGCCACCCGGCCGAGCTGCTCGAGCACGAAGGTGCGGTAGGAGGGGGAGACGGGCATGACGGCTGAAAGATAGGCGCTGGGTCCATATTCCACTCCGCCCACGTCATTCTCGCCCAGGTTGTCCTCAGGCCAGCTCCCGTCGAGATCGCAAACTTGTCAGCGTGGTGCCGGCTTTGTCGGCGGCAATGGGATGGTTGGCGGCGAGTGCGAGGATGGGCGACGAAGTGATGACGCAGGGCGGCTCGGCAAAATCGAGCCGCCCGTGTGGCTCACTCGAGTTCCGGTTCCCGAGTCCCGAGCCCGGTTCTCGAGCCCCTGCGCGTCCGTCGTCGGAGCGACCTACCTCCCGATTTTCCACACCGTGAATACCATTCCATTCACTTCCAGCAGCGGTACCTGTAGCCCGCGGCCCACCGTTGACACGCGCTCGGCTGCCCGTGTGGTGATGCTGGCCTCTTCGAGTGGCATCCCGCTGCCAGTGGTGGCGGACTGCGTTGCCAGGCCGAACCCGTAAGGTTGATTCGAGATCGCCACCAACCCGCGCACCTGGCCACCAGCGGCGGTGGCCAGCGCCTCGGCGCTTTGCCGTGCCTTGCCGAACGCCAGTGCCTCGGCGCGCCGTTCCGCTTCGTCGCGGCAGGTGCACTCGAAATCGGCGTCCGACACCTCGAAGATGGGGTGATTGCGGAGCTGTCCCAGCGCAGCCGTGATCGTGCTGCGTCCCGACAGCGTCACCTTCACCTCGCGCACGCGCTGCCGGTCTTGGGGGCTATCGGACCGGGCGTACACCCAGGGCTCCTCGTCGGTGAACCGCAGGACCGCGGCTGGGGCGCCGGCATTCCGCAGCAGCGTGTCCAGGGCAGCCACCGCCTTGTCGTCCTCGGCCTTCTGGGCATCACCGCGTGCGGCGCCGAGGGTCCAGCGAATCGTGAGGGTGCCGGAATCAGCCGGTACCTGGAGGGTGGCGGTGCCGGTAATGGTCACGGTGGGTTCCGCCTCGATCCGGCCTTGAGTCTGGGCCAGCGCGGGCAGCGGAACCAGGGCCAGGCCGACCATCAAGGCTGTCGCGAATGAGGCACGGTTCACGAATCTTTGGACCCGGGACTCGGGGCCTGCTGCCTTCCTGCACATGAGTACTCGCATTGTGCCGCTCCTGAAGGAGGTAGGACATGCATAGCACTCGCAGATGACCGGCGCGCGCGCGGAGAGATTGCGAGTTGATGACGACCGGATGTGAGTTCGGTGTCAGGTGTCAGGCGTCTGACGCGGGGGAGATGCGTGACGGGGTGAATGTCGCACGAGGTGGCGGGATGCGGTCGTGCGCCCGGCGCTACCGGGTTGCCTGCGACACACCCGTCACGCTGTCTGCGGATTCTCCGGCTCGCCAGCTTCGCTGTTTCGCGGCGGTCCGTCGGCACCTTCAGGCGATGCAACGGGGCCGCCGACCTCAAGTTCCGGCATAGATGTGTTCCCTGTGCCAGTCGAGATAGGCAGGGTCAGGTCGCAACTGCCGTATTGCTGGCAACATGAGGCTCTTGCCGTGATAGGGATAATAGCTTCTGCCGTTTTGATAGTCCTGCTTGAGTCTCGGACTCACCTCGAAGCGATAGTCGGGTGCGACGGTCAGATATCCCTGATCGAAGAGCCTGTGAAAATCCGCTCGTAGCAGCAGGCCATTCGTCACTTCATGCGGCCCATCGCTCGTGTATGAACGGATGTGCGCGGCTTCGAGCGCAGGAAGGCTGTGCTCTCCGGTCACCGCGCAGGCGCGGCCGTAGGCATCCATCACCGCAATGCGAAACGTGCCTTGGCCGAGACGCGGTCGCACTGGAATGGGAGCTCCGTATCTGGGCGTGGTGCGAGTCGGCAGGATATCGTCAAGCGCGGGTGCCCGGCGGTTGGGCGGTCTGACACGTGCCAGGCACTCAGTCCAGATTCTCGCCCCCTCACCTTTGCTGAGGTCATAGCCCTTGTCGGACACAGTACGTGCATGCCAGTCCGCCGGCTGCGCAACCCAGTCGGCCTCGGTGAAGAAAGTGGGCTGAACAATCAGCGCACACCCTATGTCGGAATGCGATGGCCCACCGAATCGGATCCGTTCGCGGATCGCCCTGACGCGCTGCCGGAGTTCCGGCAGGGAGTCGCACCCATTGCCAAAGCCGAATGTGTCCCAGGCCAGCCAGTCCGGGAGACCGGTGTAGCGGGCAAAGAAGCCAAACCCGCAGATGACGTTGTAGGGCGCTTTGAGCTTGAAGAAGAACGGCGAAAACTCCGGTACGCTGAGAGGGCGTCGCGCGGAAGGTTTCCAAAAATTCACTTCCTCCAGCTCTGGATGAGCTCGGAGGTGTGTGTACCAGCCGAAGTCCGTTACCGCCACCGTACCGTGCATTGGTACCCTTCGGCGCTAGCCGCCGATGGTTGTCGCGATGCTCGGCGTCACCAGTCGCTTCAGCGACATCAGCCGAGTCGTCGCTTCAGCGACGGACGCGCTGGGCATCGCGGACGGACCCCCGGATTGCTTCGCCCCTTCGGGGCTCGCAATGACACGCGGGGACGAACTCCGCGCTCTGGATCCCGGCTTTCGCCGGGATGACGGCGTCGGCACAGTCGCCGCAGGCGACTCCCGTGCGCCGAGGCGCGGCTGTCAGCCGCGCGTATTGCGGCCCGATTGCTTCGCCCCTGCGGGGCCAGCAATGACACGCGGGGACGAACTCCGCGCTCTGGGTCCCGGCTTTCGCCGCGTTCGAGTCCGAGCTTCGGCCGCTTCGCTGCGCTCAGCGTGACATCGGGCTGCGCTCAGCCGCGCGATTCGCTGCCGAGTCCCATCTTGGTCACCGTCATGAGCGCCGCCACGGGAACACCCGTCTCTTCGATCCTCCCCCGCCCTCCCTGCTCCCGGTCCACCACCGCCAGGACGCCCAGAACTTTCCCGCCCTCCTCCCGCACCGCCTGGATTGCCTGCAGCGCGCTGCCACCCGAGGTGATCACGTCCTCGATGACCACAACCCTGGAGCCCGAGCCGAAATTTCCCTCGATCCGCCGGCCAGTCCCATGCTCCTTGGCCGCCTTCCGCACGCTGAAGGCCTCGATCAGCGGCGGGCTGCCGAAGCTTGCTGCCGCAATGGCATAGGCCACTGGATCCGCACCCATGGTGAGGCCGCCCACGGCGGTCGGCGCCCACCCGGCTGCCCGGATCGCCGCCAAGCCGAGCTTCCCGATCAGCACCTGGCCCTCGGCGCTCATCGTGGTAAGTCGGCAGTCGATGTAGTAATTGGAAATCTGGCCCGAGGCCAGCGTGAAGGTGCCGCGCCTGACGCTCCGCGCGAGGAGCAGCTCGCGGAGCCGGTCGGTGTCGGTCACTCCCGCCCGAAGAGCGAGGTGAGGAAACCACCCTTCTTCTTCTCGTCCCGCGCCGCACTGCAGAACCCGGACACGAACTCGTCCACCGTCTTGCAGCGCTTGGCCCGGTCCCGCTCCAACCCCGCCATCACCGCATCCTCAAGCGCCGACGAGAACTTGAGCCCCTTGACCGCCTGATTCAGCGAGACCGGGTTTTCCTGTAGTAGTTGCTGGAACAACTCCCTCGGGTTCTTCCCCGTGAACGGCAGCACCCCCGTCAGGAGGTAGTAGGCAATGGTCGCCAGGCTGTACACGTCGGCCTGTTCGCCGACCAGTTCGCCCGAAAGTGTCTCTGGAGCGACGTACTGAAGCGTCCCCACAAAGAACCCTGCCCTGGTGAGCCGCTCCTCCGGGCTCACCTCGGCGTCCCGGGCGATGCCGAAATCCAGGAGCTTGGCCTCCTGCGTCGCCGGGTTGTACATGATATTGGCCGGCTTGAGGTCCCGATGGATGATGCCAGCCCCGTGCGCCGCCGCCAGCGCGCCACCGATCTGCTCCACGATCGCCGCCGCCAGCGGGGGCGCCACCTTGCCCGACCGGGTGATGAACGTGGCCAGCGGCTCGCCCTCGGCCCACTCCAGCGCCAGGTAGTGGACCCCGTCGGACTCGCCATAATCGAACGTCCGCACGATCTTGGGGTGCGCCACCCGCTTGCCGTATTCGGCCTCGCGGAGGAATCGCTTGACCGCCACCGGATCCTGCGCGAGCCGCGGCCGGAGTACCTTCACGGCCGCCGTCCCCCGCTCGGGATGCTCGGCACGATAGACCGTAGCCGTTCCCCCCTCGCCGATATGCTTGACGAGGCGGTATCCCGCAATGGTGCGGCCGAGGTGGTTGTCGGAAGACATCGGCCTGCCAAGCTAGTGATATTGCGGGGGAGCAGCAAGCGGAGCCAGGGATTCCGGTGTGTCACCCTGAGCGAAGCGAAGGGACCGAAGCCCTGCAGTGCTTGACCATCACCGCCAACGGAGTCACACCCTCATGCGCCGTCTCCCGCTCCTCGCGTCCCTCGTCGCCCTCGCCTCCTGCGGCAGCTGGACCCGCGTCGGCAACGAGAAGAGCCCGGCGCCGACCGAGGACGCGGTCGTTGACCTCCTCGATACGCAATCGTTCTACAAGAAGATCGGCCGCCTCTCCGGCGGCGGGAACTTCCCCTGGGTGGGGAGCGTGGCCTACGCCGCCGCCCCGCGTGACTCCACCACCGCCGTGATCGGGCTCTCGCTCCAGAACAGCACCCTCGGCTTCCAGCGCGAGGGCGACGGCTTCGTGGCCCGCTACCACGTGGAGATCGGTTTCTCCCGGCCCGGCAGCGCCCCCGTGGGCATCAGCCGTGACGAACTGGTGCGGGTCGCCACGTTCAAGGAGACCCAGCGCACCGACGAGAGCGTCCTCTTCCAGCAGGCATTCCACCTGCCGCCCGCCCACTACACGCTCACCGTGACCCTGCGTGACCCGGCCACCGGCGGCACCTCCACGGTGAGCCAGGAGACCGATGTGCCGGTGTTCGGGCCCGGCAGCTTCTCGGCGCCGCTGCTGGTCTACGCGGTGCGGGGCAGGGGAAGGCTCGACGACACCCTCTCCATGGTGCTCAACCCCCGGGGCTCGGTGCAGTTCGGTGGCGACACCATGCTGGCCTACATCGAGGGATACGACTTTCCGGGACCCACGAAGGTCCCGCTGGTGATGAAGAACGACAAGGACAGCGTGATGTTCAGCGACTCGATCTCGTTCACCGGCGGCCGCGCGGTGGAGAGCCAGGTGCTGAAGCTCCGGCCCGACAGCACCGCGCTGGGCCCGCTCACCCTGACGGTGGGAAGCGGTACGGCGGCGAAATCCACCACGGCGCTCGTCTCCTTCTCGCAGGCGTGGGTGGTGGCCAACTACTCGGAGATGGCCGATCTCCTGCGGTTCTTCGGTCACCAGGCGGCCATTGACTCGATCCGGAAGGCACCGGCCGACCAGCGCCCCGCCATGTGGCTCAAGTTCTGGCATGCCACCGACCCCGATCCCAGCACGCCGGAGAACGAGGCGATGAACGCGTACTTCACGCGGATCGCCATCGCCAACCAGCGGTTCCGCACCGAGGGCATTGCCGGCTGGCGCACCGACCGCGGCGAGGTGTACGTGGCCCTGGGCGAGCCGGACGATACCTACGAGACGCAACCGGGCACCGAGGGCGGCCGCATCATCCGCTGGGACTACACCAG
>DASTBA010000094.1:0-23722 GCA_035712285.1 Gemmatimonadales bacterium
TGACCGGCGTCACTCCGATTCCGATGGCTTGAGCGCCTCCGCCCCCGGCGCCGGGGTCCACGGGTGCTTCGGCTCGAAGCTCCGCCACAGGAGCGCCGATACCTTCTGCAGCAGGACGAAGCCCTGGTTGCCCGGCGTCCATGTGGTGTCCGCCAGGTTCTTGCTGATGACGCAGAAGACGTAGTCGCCGGACGGGGCGTTGACCAGCACGACCTCGCTCCGCGAGCGGTCCACCGCGCCCTGCTTCGAGGCCGCCTGCACCCACGGCGGCAGCTGCGAGAGTGCCTGCCCGTTCCAGAAGCTGCGCGTGAGTCCCCGGTACATCTCCTCACTGGCCGCTTCGTTCACTGCCTGGCCCTGCCGGATCATCGTGAGGAGCCGAGCCATCTCCCTCGGCGTGGTCTGCCCCCAGCCGTACTCTTCCCAATTTCCCTGGCGTCCTGGCGTGCGCGAGTTCATCCTCGTGTGCTCGAAGCCGTGCGCCTCCAGCCACTGGTTGATGGCGACCCCCGTTCCCGCCAGCGACTGGAGCCAGAGCGACGCGGTATTGTCGCTCATCGTGAGCATCAGCATGACGAGCTGGGTCGGCTCGATGGTGGCGCTGTCCTTGAACGACCCGAGGATGTCGGCACCGGGATAGTAGAGCGAGTCGGTGTACGTCCCCCGCTGGTGGAGATCCACCTTGCCCTGGGCGACCGCGTCGTACAGCGTGACCAGGATCGGCACCTTGATCATGCTCGCCGTCGGGAAGACGCTGTCGGCGTTGATCTCGGCCGTGACTCCCGTCCTCAGGTTCTGCACGTAGATGCCGACCGTTCCGTCCACGCCGTCCGCCAGCGCCCTGAGCTGGCGCTCCAGACGCGCATCCCGGTGGAGCCGCGCCGCCTGTGCCGCCAGCGGCGGGGCAGGGGACGCCAGCAGAAGGAAGGCGGCAGCGGTGCGGAGATGCTTCATGGGTTGCCCCCGTCGGGTGATCGCTGGATCTTAACGCCGCTCGTCCCGCGCGAAACCCGGCGCCAGCCCATGCCGTAGCGTGCTCAGGGACCTCGAGCCGCACTCCGTACCGACCCGATACCCAGGTGGTTCATGCATCTCGCACTGTGGCTGCTGCAGGGCATTGCCGCGTCGTCCATCGCCAGCGTGCCCGGGAACCCCCAGGTTGCCAGCGGCCGGGCCGGCCAGGTGAACGTGGTTCCACCCCGCCTCGAGGCGTCGGCGACCCTGGACGGCCGCCTGGATGAACCGGTCTGGTCCCAGGCCGCCGTGCTGCGCGACTTCTCCCAGTACCTGCCGACCGACGGCACCCCCGCCGCCGATTCCACCACGGTGCTGGTCTGGTACTCGCCCACCGCCCTGCACGTCGGCGTCCATGCCTGGGAATCCCACGGCGAGCCGCAGGCAACCCTCGCCGACCGCGACCGGATCGGTTCCGACGACTGGATCGAGCTGCTCATCGGCACCTTCAACGACGGGCGCACCGCCACGATGTTCGGCGTGAACCCGCTCGGCGTGCAGGCCGACGGGGCGCTGGTGGAGACGGGGCAGAACAATACCAACTTCGGCTCCGCCGGCGCCTCCCGCGACCGCGCCGACCTGAGTCCCGACTACACCTGGCGCTCCCGGGGCACCCTGGTGCCGGGCGGCTACGAAGTCGAGATCGAGATCCCCTTCAAGAGTCTCCGCTTCCAGCCGTCACCGTCGCAGACCTGGTCGTTCCAGGTCATCCGGCATGTGCAGCACTCGGGGGCGGAGGACGTGTGGGCCCCCGCGCGCCGGGCCAACGCGTCCTTCGTGGGCCAGTCCGGCCATCTCCAGCAGCTCACCGACCTGAAGCGCGGGCTGGTGGTGGACGTGAACCCCGAGGTGACGGCATCGTACAGCGGCAACCGCGTCACCGACGGCAGCTACGACTACGGCAAGGTGAAGCCGGACATCGGCGGCAGCGCGCGCTGGGGCGTCACCAACAACCTCACCCTCAACGCCGCGGTCAACCCCGACTTCAGCCAGGTGGAAAGCGACGCCGGCCAGATCAACTTCGACCCGCGCCAGGCGCTCTTCTTCGCGGAGAAACGGCCCTTCTTCCTGGACGGCATCGAGCAGTTCAACACGCCGAGCAACCTGATCTATACCCGGCGCATCATCCAGCCGGTGGTGGCCGTCAAGCTCACCGGCAAGACGATGGGCGCGGACGTGGCCGTTCTTTCCGCCGTGGATGATCAGGCCGGCTCCACCACCGGCGACAATCCGGTGTTCAACATCATCCGCCTGCAACGCGGCATCGGTGGCGGCTCCCGCCTCGGCATCGCCTACACCGACCGGGTGGACGGCGGCAACTACAACCGCGTCGCGGACATCGACGGCCGGATCGTGTTCGGCGGCGTATACGCCGTCACCGCGCAGCTCGCCGCCAGCCGCACCCGCACCAGCGGCGTCACCGTCACCGACCCGCTGTGGGGCCTGCGGTTCGACCGGAACGGCCAGCGCTTCGGCTGGCGGACCACCTTCACGGGTGTGGGGGACGAATTCATCACCCGGAGCGGGTTCATCGGGCGCAATGGCATCGTCCACGCCGCCATCGTGCCCAACTACTCCTTCTATCCCAAGGCCGGCGGGCTGGTGCAGCGCGTCACTGCCGCCGTCACCGTGGACGGCATCTGGCAGTACCAGAAGTTCATGCACGGGGGTGGCATCCAGGATCGCAAGCTGCACTTCGACTTCAATTCGTCGCTCAAGGGCGGCTGGACCGCCAGCGCCGGCTGGTTCATCGAGTCGTTCGGCTATGACGAGGGGCTCTTCGCCAACTACTTCCTCGGCGTGCCGGACGGCAGCGGCGGGATCAGCTACCAGCCCTACGTCGGCCAGCCGAGGATTCCCAACAACGAATTCTACGTGAGCTTCAACACGCCCACGTTCAAGACCTTCGACGTCAATGCCTTCATGCTCTACGGCCACGACGAGAACTTCCCCGAATGGGCCTCGGCCGATCTGCTCATCATCCAGGGCGGCTTCGACGTGCGGCCCAGCGACCAGCTCCGGATCGGGTTCACCTACAACCACCAGGCGGTGGTGCGGCGGACCGACGGCAGCCTCGTGCTGAAGAACCGGATTCCGCGGCTGAAGGTAGAGTACCAGCTGGCGCGGCCGCTGTTCGTCCGGCTGGTCGGCGAGTACGCGGCCATGACGCAGGACAGCCTCCGGGACAACTCCCGCACCGAGTACCCGATCTACTTCGGCGACGGGGCGGGGAACTTCACCCGCGCCGCCGCCATCACGCAGAACAACCTGCACGCCGACGCGCTGGTCGCATACACCCCCACCCCCGGTACCGTCGTCTACGCCGGCTACGGCAGCGCGCTGACGGAACCCGAGACCTTCCGCTTCCGCAACATCCAGCGGCAGCATGACAGCTTCTTCGCGAAGGTGAGTTACTTGTTCCGGATGTGAGCTGAAGGCTGAGAGCTGCAGAAATGTCACCCTGAGCGAGCGACGCGAGTGAAGGGGCCGAAACTCACACCGACTTTCGGCCCCTTCGGTCACTTCGTTCCCTCAGGGTGACACACCTTGCATGACGGTTGACCGTCGACCGTCGACCGTCGACCTTTCCCGCTCCGCCTCCACCGGAGCCACCGCCGTGATCCGTGCCTGTGTCCTCGCTGCCGGGGCCCTCGTGACCGTCGCGCCCCTCGCCGCCCAGATGCCCGTGCGGGACTTCGACCGGTACGTCACCAGCACCCTGCAGCGATTCCAGACGCCCGCCGTCGCCGTCGCCATCGTGAAAGACGGCAAGATTGTCCTCGCCAGGGGCTATGGCATCCGCAAGATGGGCGAACCCACGCCCGCCGACAGCCACACCCGCTTCGGCATCGCGTCCAACACCAAGGCGTTCACGGCACTGGCCCTCGGCCTGCTGGTGGAGGAAGGGAAGGTCGAGTGGGACGCGCCGGTGATCCGCTACCTGCCCTGGTTCCAGATGTGGGATCCCTGGGTGACGCGCGAGATGACGGTGCGCGACCTCCTCGTGCATCGGAGCGGTCTCGGCCTGGGCGCCGGTGACCTGATGTGGTGGCCGGCTTCCACCTGGCCCCGCGATTCGGTGGCCCGCCGCCTCCGCTACATCCCGCCTGCCCGGAGCTTCCGGAGTGGCTACGCCTACGACAACGTGCTCTATCTCGTCGCCGGTGAAGTGATCGAGGCGGTGAGCGGCAAGAGCTGGGAGGACTTCGTCACCGAACGCCTGCTCCGGCCGGTCGGCATGACGGACGCCACGGTGCATCATTCCGACGCTGGTGACCCGAACGCCGACCAGGCCGCCACCCACGCCGTCGTGGATGGCCGCATGCAGCCGATCGAGCCCTTCCTGAGCGACAACACCAATCCGGCCGGCGGCATCAACGCCAGCGCCGAGGACATGGCGCACTGGCTCCTCGCCCAGCTGGATTCCGGCATGGTGAACGGCCAGCGTCTCTGGAAGCCGGGCACCACGCGGGCGCAGTGGTCGCTGGTGACGCCGATCAATCCCGGCCGCGCCCCCGCGCAGCTGGCGCCGCGCAGCACCAGCTTCAATGGCTACGGACTCGGCTTCTTCATTCAGGATTATCGAGGGATGAAGATCGTGACGCATACCGGCGGCCTGCCCGGCTACCTCTCCCGGGTCATCATGGTGCCGGACAAGCGCATCGGTGTGGCGGTGCTGTCCAACGCGGAAAGTGAAGCGTTCGAGGCCATCGCCTGGCAGGCGGTGGACATGGCCCTTGGCGCGCCGAAATTCGACTGGGCCGGGGGGTACGCGTGGGCCGCCGCCCGGGCCGACTCGATGAATGCGGCCGCGGAACGTTCGGCGGCCACGTCGCGCGACTCGATGGCGGGGCCGGCGCTGCCGCTGGATCGCTACGCCGGCACGTATCGCGATGCCTGGTACGGCGACGTCAACGTCACCAATACGAATGGCAGGCTGGTGATGCAGTTCTCGCACACGCCGTCGCTGCTGGGTGACCTCGAGCACTGGCAGTACGAGACCTTCTACGTGCGGTGGCGGGACCGTTCGCTCCGCGCCGATGCGCTCGTGACGTTCCACATGAATGCGAACGGGCAGGTAGAGAGCGCCCGGATGATTCCCGCCTCGCCGGCCGTGGACTTCAGTTTCGATTTCCAGGACCTGGACCTGAAGCGCGTGCCGGAGGGGAAGTGAGGTCCGTGGCGGACATGCGGCGGGAATACCTGAAGACTGCGCTCACCGAAGCGGATGCCCCGGCGAACCCGCTCGTGCTCTTCGAGCGATGGTTCGCGGACGCGGCGCGTGCCGAGGTGCGGGACGCCAATGCCATGACGCTGGCATCGGCAGCTGCGTCCGGAGCGCCCAGCGCGCGCATCGTCCTGCTCAAGGGAGTGGATCAGCACGGGTTCGTCTTCTACACCGATTACCGGAGCCGGAAGGCGCAGGAGCTCGAAGCGAACCCCCACGCGGCCCTGTTGTTCTACTGGCCGGAGCTGGAACGGCAGGTGCGCATCACGGGTCCTGCGTCCCGCGTCTCGCGAGCCGAGACCGATACGTACTTCGCGACGCGACCCCGCGGGAGTCAGATCGGAGCCTGGGCATCGGAGCAGAGCAGCGTGATTCCCGGGCGCGCAATGCTCGACGAAGCGGTGGCGGGGGTGGAGCGGCGATTCTCGGGCACGGACGTCCCCGCGCCCGGACACTGGGGCGGCTACCGGGTCACCCCGGAGACGATCGAGTTCTGGCAGGGGCGCGAGAGCCGCCTGCATGACCGGCTGCGGTATGTGAAGGACGGGGCGGGGTGGAGGGTGGAGCGACTGGCACCATAGAAGGCGGGAGGACGGGAAGTCCGCCTGGCGGCGTCAATGCGAGACAGCGCAGCTGTCGAAGCAATCTTGCAGCCCTGCCGATGCACTCCCATTCTAATGTGAGAACCCATTAGATTCAGGCGCATGACAGCACTGCGTGGATTTCTGCTGTTGGGCGAACCGGTGTCACTCGATCTCGTGAACACCCGTGTGCGCACCGGCGGGGTCGATGTGGACCTGCTCGAGAAACCATCGGTGCTCGCCGTCTGGCTGGCCGCCGAAGCGGATCGGCTGCCGTGGTCCGGCGCCGTCACCACCGCGGATCTGCAGGCGGTGCGGACGCTGCGGGACGCGATCGCCGCGCTGCTGTCGGCGCGACGCGCTCACGCGCCGCCGCCGCGGAGGGCGCTGGACACGGTCAATGCTGCGCTCTCCACTACAGGGCGGGCGAGCCGGATCGCCTGGTCGCGCGAGGGGCCACGGGTCGAGTTGCGCGCGGCCGGGTCCAAACGTGACGCGCTGATGTACACGCTCGCCGTGGATGCAGCCCGCCTGCTGGCTGGTCCGGATGCAAAGCTGGTGCGTACCTGCGAGCACCCGGACTGCGTACTGCAGTTCCTCGCCCGCAATCCTCGCCGGCGGTGGTGCTCGGCGTCGGTCTGCGGTAACCGGGCCCGGGTCGCTCGGCACTACTCCCGGACCCGGTCCCACACCTGATGGCGCCGTCACCCGACCGGGGCCAGCCAGCATGGCAGGTTCCCTCGCCGTGGATGCTGCCCGTCCTCTGCACTGCGGCCTTCCTGGTCATTGCCCAGGCGTTCATGATGGCCCCGCTCATTCCGCGCCTGGCCCAGGTCTTCAATACCAGCGTGGGCTGGGTCGGACTTGCCGTGCCCGCCTACCTCCTGCCCTATGGGACCGCGACGCTGGTGTGGGGCCCGCTGTCCGACCGCTTCGGACGGAAGCCGGTCATCCTCGGCTCGCTGACGCTGTTCATTGCGTTGACCGCGGCCACGGCATCCGCAACCAGTGTGGCGGCACTCGTAGCCTGGCGATTCGCCACCGGGATCGGGGCGAGTGGCGTGGTCCCCATCGGCCTCACGCTCATCGGCGATGTCGTGCCGTTCCAGAAGCGTGGCCGGGCGCTGGGCTGGCTGTTTGGCTCGATCGCCGGCGGCACGGCGGTCGGCGCCACCGTTGGCGCGCTCGTAGAACCGCTGGTCGGATGGCAGGGCTTGTTCCTCACGGTCGCCGCGCTCGCCGCCCTCCTGGGCATCGCCGCGGTTGCGGTAGGGGCGGTGCCAAGGCTGCCCAGGTCGGCGGCACCACCGTTACTGGCGGTGATTCGCGGATACGCGTCGCTCCTGGTGCTACCCCGGGGGCGCCGTACCTACATGTACGTGGCGATCAACGCGGTGGTGCAATCAGGGGTGTACACCTGGCTGGCCTTGTACCTGCGCCAGCGCTTCGGGCTCGGAGAGGTGGGAATCGGGCTCGCGCTGCTCGGATACGGCATTCCCGGACTGCTGTTCGGGCCGACCATCGGCCGCCTGGCAGACCGTCACGGCCGCTCGTGGATCATTCCTGCCGGCGTTGCACTCACCGGCGTGTGTGCGCTGCTGCTGGCCGCGCCCCTCCCGTTGCTCGCCGTACAAGTCGCCATCATAGCGCTGTCGCTGGGTTACGACCTGACTCAACCGCTGCTCGCCGGCATCGTCACCGACTTGCCGGGAAACCGAGGCCAGGCGACCGCAGTGATGGCCTTCCTTCTGTTCGCAGGCTTTGGCCTTGGCAGTCTGCTGTTTCAGGCCGCGCTGACGTGGGGTTTCATCGTGGCGCTCATGCTGTTCGGCGGCGGCGCCCTGGTGGCGGCAGCCGTTGCGGTGCCGCTGTTCCGGGACGAGCGTCCACATCAGGCGCTTCCGGCGCCGGCGGCTGCCCGAACCTGGTCGCCAAATCCATAGGAGGCGGGAAGACGGGAAGGCGGATAGCCCTCACCGGTGAGCACCAGCCGCCACGCCATGGCCGTCCAGCCGTCTTACCAGCTCACCTCATACCGGCACACCGTTCCTCCCTTCGCCCGGCACTCCGTCTCCGTCACGCGCGCGCCTTCCACGCCGCACATGGCGAGTGCCTTCTTGTACCATCCCACCACCGTCAGGCAGTCGGGAGCGCTGAAGGTCTCGGCGTCGTAGGTGGTGAGCCGGGCGGAGCGCTCGCCGGTCTTCTCGTATTCCCGGCGGCCGGTTTCGTAATACGCGGCGTAGATGGTCGGCGCCTTGGAGAGGAAACCGTGCGCGTCACCCTTGGTGAGGTAGCCCGAGTGGATGCCGCCGAGGTTCTTGACGGCGGAGGCCTCACCCAGCTTCTCGAAGAAGTCGGCACGCCCTCCTCCCAGCACCTTCACGATCGCATCATCCAGCCGCTTGCCGATCTCGAACGGGTACCAGTTGGACGTGAAGACGATCCGGAGCAGGCGCTGGTCCTCTGCCGGCAGACTCTCCAGTACCCTGGCCAGCCCCTCCTTGCCGGCATGCTCCTCGACGAACGCGAGCCGGGACTTGAGCACTGCTCCCTTGACCTGTTGCACGACGACTCCCATGGCCCGAGGATGAAGTCCGCTTCATCAATGCTTCAAGGTAACCCCACCGGCAGCCTCATAGCTTCGGTGCGAACCTGCATCCGGAGCCATCCGTGGCCGATCATCCGACGCCCGAAACGCTGGCCAGCCGTCGTTCTTTCATAAGGAAAGGGAGCCTGGCAGCGGTCGCCCTGCCCGCGGTGGTCTCCTCGCTGGCGACGGCCTGCGCCGAACCGAAACCGGCCAGGGCGGCGGCGCCACCGCCGGCGAGGCCGGCCGCGCCCCCCAAGACGGCCCGTCAGCTCGCCGACGAAATGGATGCCCACCATGAGGCGGGGGTGAAGGCTTTTCCGGCGAAGACCGCCGGCAAGGGCAACCAGGTCATGGCGCCCAGGGTGGTGAACGGCGTCAAGGTGTTCGAGTTGACCTCCAGCGAAGTCCAGTGGGAGACCAAGCAGGGGACGAAGGTCACCGCCTGGGCCTACAACGAGCAGGTGCCGGGGCCGCAGATCCGCGTGCGCGAGGGAGATCGCGTGCGGGTCGTGCTGCACAATCAACTTCGCGAGTCCACCTCGATCCACTTCCACGGTCTCGAGGTCCCCAACGACCAGGACGGCGTGCCGTTCATCACCCAGCCGCCGGTGAAGCCGGGCGAGAGCTATACCTACGAGTTCACGGTGCCCAACGCCGGCTCGCACATGTACCACTCGCACCATAACGCCGCGATCCAGGTGGGGCGCGGGCTGCTCGGCGCCTTCATCGTCGAACCGAGCCGCCGAGGCCGTCACCCCGGCGGAAGCCGGGGCGAGCCGAAGGCGGACGTGGACTACGTGATGATCCTGAATGACGGGGCCCATGGCTTCACGCTCAACGGCAAGGAGTTTCCGGCCACCGAGCCGATCGTCGCCGCGCGGGGCCAGACCGTCCGCATCCGCTTCATGAACGAAGGGATGATGATCCACCCGATGCACCTGCACGGAATGCACATGACGGTGATCGCCAAGGACGGCTGGCCCCAGCCGATGCCGTGGAGGTGCGATACACTCAACGTGGCGCCCGGCGAACGCTGGGATGTGCTCGTCAAGGCCACCAACCCCGGCACCTGGGCGTTCCACTGCCACATCCTGCCGCACGCCGAGTCGCAGAACGGGATGTTCGGGATGGTGACGGCGCTGATTGTGAAGTCGTAGGTCGTAGGTCGTGAGACGTGTCACCCTGAGCGAGCAGCGCGAGCGAAGGGACCGTGGCTCGCCCGACGTCTCGGTCCCTTCGCTTCGCTCAGGGTGACAATGAGACAGCTTTCGGCCCGCCGAGCCGCTAGCCTCTCCCCACCCCGAACGGCTTCACCCTGGGCAGGGCGTTCATTGCAAAGGCCGCCGCCGCGAGCAGTTCCAGCAGCCGGCCGCCCAGCGTCCAGCCCGCCGCCGCGCCCATCACACCCGCATTGAGCAATACGTAGGCGGCGGCAGGCGGGAACGGCGCGCCGCGCTCCCGTCCCGCCGCGTGCTTGGGCAAGATCCAGTACGCCGTCCCGAGCGTGAGGTTGCCGAACCAGCCGAGGGTGGCCAGCTCCATGTGGATGCGGTGCAGGGAAGGAGGGAGTGCTGCGGGCCATCCCCCCTTGGCGGCGAGCAGCGCCGCGCCAACCCCTGACGCGGCGAGCAGCATGACGAGGGCCGTGCGGAGAAAGACCACCGACAGGCGCGGCACGTCAGCGTCCGCGGATCCGCGGCCAGATGGACCACGCAAAGATCAGCATCGCGGTGAACTGCATGAGTGCGGCAAGCGGCAGCCACGGACCCGCCACTGGTGTCGGCTCCACGATCGCGCGGAGCACCAGCCCGGCATTCAGCAGGACGAACACCGCCCACCCGCGCCAGTCGGTGGGCGGCGCGCCTCGGCCCACTCTTGGGAACATCCAGTAGGCGACACCGGCCACGAGCTGGGTGAGCCAGCCCAGCACCAGCAGGTGGAGGTACACCGGCCAGGCGCCGGCGAGCCACGCCTCACGTGGAAGCGCGGCCCGGACGACGCCCAGCACCAGCGCGCCGATCAGGCAGGCGAGCGCGCCGCGGATCAGCCAGCGGACGAGACGCGGCACGCGATCGGGTCAGTCGTGGTCCCGCTCGGCGCCGGGCGGCGGCGCGATGCGGGTGGTGTCGAGCCCCGCCGGCCGCACCTCGCCGTGCCGGATGTAGCCGCCGTACAGTGCCGCCTTGGCCAGGGCGCTGAACGAGAAGAGCAGGGCGACGAGCACCAGCCACGACAGCCAGGCGGGACCGGACTTGCCGCCGCGTCGCGTGAACAGTGCGACGAGCGCCAGCGCGCCAGTGATCGCCGTGACGATGAACGCCGCGTCGGCCGCCTCCTCATGCTCGTGGATCAGGCGCCGGTTGGCCCAGGTGGAGTCTTCCACCTGCTCTTCGGCCTCGTGCCCCGTTTGCCGGGCGGCGAACGCGCCGATGCCGGCGATGACCGCGAGCACCAGGCCCACGGTCGCGATCTCGCGCTTCTTTCGCAGCAGCCCCCATGCCAGGACGAGGATCGCCAGCGCCGAGGCGAACACCGGCAGGTGATTGCCCATCAGGTGCAGGTGCGCCATGCTCCAGTCCATACCGGTCTCCGATCAGGATTTGGTGGTGGCCGAACGTCCGGTCATTTCCCGGATGTGAATGCGGAAGAGCAGGTGACGCTGCGGGGTGGGGTCGTCCGGCGTCAGCACCGACGGCATGATGCTGCGCAGGGCCGCGAGGGTCTCCTCTCGGCTCGCGGTCGGGAAGTCCTCCTCGTACACGCTTCCCTGGACCACGACGCTCCGCCAGTCGAGCGGTCCCTCGACTTCATCCACCTCGAACGCCACGTACGGCGAGCGGCGCAGCACCTCGATCTTGCCGCCCTCCTGCGTGCGGCAGGCGAGCCAGTTCTCCCGGAAGACATAGCCGATCGGGTGAACATTGACCCGGTTCTGGTGTGCAAATGCGATCCGGCCGATGTGATTCCGGGCCAGGATGGCCCGGCACTCGCCGTCGGACAGCTCCGTAAAGACCGGCTTGTCGCTCATGAAACCTCCGCGCTCGCACGGAGCGCGTTCAGGATGACCGCCACGTCAATCGCTTCCTGCAGCAGCGCCCCCGCCACCGGCTGGATCAGGCCAAGCGCGGCGAGCACCATCGCCACCATGCTGAGGCCAAGGCCGACAAAGATGCTCTGCCGGGCGATGCGCATGGTCCGGCGGCCGATCGCCACCGCGCGCCCCGCGAGCCCGATGTCGTCCCTGAGCAGGACCACGTCGGCCGCCTCGGCGCTGATCCCGCCCCCATGCGCCGCCAGCGCGATACCGACGGTGGCGGTGGAAAGCGCCGGGGCGTCGTTGGTGCCGTCCCCCACCATGAGGACGCGTTGCCCTGCCGACTCCAGTTCCTTCACGGCGGTGACCTTGTCCTCCGGATGGAGGTCGCCCCGCACGTCCGCGACGCCGATCGCGCGCGCGACCTCGTCGGCATTCTCCTGCGAGTCGCCCGAGAGGAGCACCGTCCGGTCCAGCCCGAGGCTCCGCAGCTGATCGAACGTCTCGTGCAGGCCGGGGCGCAGGTGATCGGCGTAGGTCACGATGCCGAGGCCCCGGCCATCGGCGGCCACCCAGGCCCGGAGTCCCGCGCCGTCGGTCAGGGCACCGAGATCGTCCTCCGCGCCCGGGAACCGCTCGGCTACGTACGACGGCGCTCCCACCACCACCTGCCGCCCGTCCACGACGCCGGCCACGCCGCGTCCCGGGGACTCCGCGACGGCTGTGGCCGCCGGAAGCGCCGGAACTTCCCTGAGGGCGGCGTCCGCGAGGCTCCGCGCGAGCAGGTGGCCCGAATGGCTTTCGACGGCACCGGCGAGGCGCAGCAGCTCGGTCCGCGGCACGCCATCGGCGAGGATCACGCCGGACACATCGGGCCGCCCGATCGTGAGGGTGCCGGTCTTGTCGAACACGACGGTGTCTACCCGTGCCAGGGCCTCGAGCGCGCCGCCCGAGCGCATGATGATCCCGTGCCGGGCGCCCCGGTTGATGCCGCCGATGATCGCGACCGGCGTCGCGAGGATGAGCGGGCAGGGCGTCGCCACCACCAGCACGGCAAGCACCCGCGACACATCCCCGGATCCGAGCCATGCGAGGCCGGCCAGCAGCAGCGTGACCGGCGTGAACCACACCGCCACCTTGTCCGCCGTGCGCTGGATCGGCGCCTTGCTCGCCTGGGCGGAGCGCACCAGCTCAACGATCCGGGCATACTGACTCTCGGCAGCCGGCGCCGTCACGCGCACGGTGAGGGCGCCTTCCTGGTTGATGGCGCCGCTCTCGACCCCTGTTCCCGGTTCCGCCAGGCGCGGCAGCGGCTCGCCGGTGAGGCTCGAGGTGTCGAGATGCGAACGCCCCTCCTCGACCACGCCGTCGCACGGCACCACCTCGCCGGGACGCACCAGAATCCGGTCGCCCGGCCGGATGCCGGCCACCGGCACATCGGTGATATCGTCGCCAACGCGATGCGCCACCCGCGGCGCCGCATCCTCCAGCGCCCGCACTGCCCGCGACGCCCGCCCCTCGGCGTAGCGCTCCAGCGCCTCGCCGCCGGTCTGCATCAGCACCACCACCAGGCCGGGGATCGGCTGCCCCAGCAGCACCGCCGTGATGATCGCCAGCGAGGCCACCACGTCCGCGGCGAACTGGCCGCGCAGCGCCCCGCGCAGCGTGCGCCAGACCACCGGCGCTCCCACGACCACGAGCGCCACGGTGAGGACCAGCCGGGCGCCCGTCATGCTCAGCCCTTCGGCGCCTGTTCCGGACGTCGCAGCATGAAGCCGACCCCGCGCACGGTGCTGATCAGGGTCTCGCCGGCGGCCTCGTGCAGCTTGCGCCGGAGGTTGCCGACGTGCACGTCCACCACGTTGCTCTCGGGATCGAAGTGCATGTCCCAGACCTTCTCGAGCAGCGTGGTGCGGCGGACGACCTCGTCCGGGTGCAGCATGAAGAACTCGAGCAGCTGGAACTCCTTGGGCGTGAGCACCAGTTTCCGGCCGTCCACAGTCGCCTCATGCCGCAGCCGGTCCAGCTCCACCCCGCCCAGCTTGAGCGTTTCCACCCGGGCCGACCCGCCGCGGCGGTGCAGGGCGCGGATCCGCGCCAGCAGCTCCTCGAACCGGAACGGCTTGGCCAGGTAATCGTCGGCGCCGGCATCGAGGCCGCGCACCACGTCCTCCGCGGCGTCCCGCGACGTGAGCATCAGGATCGGGGTGGAACGTCCCTCCCGCCGGAGTTCCGCCGCGATCTGGAAGCCGTTCTTCTTGGGCAGCACCACGTCCAGCAGCATGACGTCGTAGTCGTAGACATGCGCCAGCATCGTGGCTTCCTCGCCGTCCGACGCCACGTCCACGACATGCCCCTCTTCCTTGAGGCCCTGCTCCACGAACCCGGCAACCTTCCGGTCATCCTCGACCACCAGGATTTTCATGACGATCCCCTGTTTCCGCTCATGATCACCGGAACAATCTGCGCGGCAAGCGATGAACCCCCGGCGAACAGATCATGAAGACCCCTTCATGAATCCGCTGCCGGCAGCTCCAGGACGAAGCGCCCTCCCGCGCCGGGCCGCGCAACGGCGGTGAGTTCACCGCCCAGGAGCCGCGCCAGTCGCCGGGAGAGCGGAAGGCCAAGCCCGACGCCCCGACTCTCTTCCCCCGCCTGCGTGACATAGACGTCGAAGATCGTCTCGACATTCTCGGGCGCCACGCCCGGCCCGTCGTCATCCACGGCCACCACGATCCGTGAGCGGCTCTCGTGCATGGCCGAGGTGACCGTGACATGGCCTCCGGTCGGCGCATGCCGCACGGCATTGGCCAGGAGGTTCACCAGGATCTGCTCCACGCGCGTCGAGTCGGTGGCCGATGGCGGGAGCCCCGGCGCCAGCTCGTGGCGCAGCGTCACCGATTTCTGCTGCGCCGCCGGCGTCACCCTTCCGATGGCACCGCGGATCACCGGGGCCAGCTCCACCGTCCGGATGACGACCTTGAGCCGGTCCTCGTCGAGGCGGCTCAGGTCCAGCAGGTCGTTGATGAGGCTCACCGCCTGCTGGGCCGACTCCAGCACCTCGAAGGCCGCCGGCGGCACCGTCGCCGGATCCTTCTTCCGGACCAGCATTTCGGACCAGCCGTAGACGGCCGCCAGCGCATTCCGGAGCTCGTGATTCACCATCGCGAAGAAGCGCTCGCGGGTGCGTTGCAGCTGCTGCACCTCTTCCAGGAGGCGCGCGCTTTCCTCGTGCAGGCTGGCGTTCTCGATCGCCGCAGCGGTCTGGGCCGCGAGCAGCAGGGCGATCCGCTCGTCCATCTCGGTGAACTCGTCCGACCCGATCTTCTCGGTGAGGTAGAGATCGCCCAGCGTGCCGCGGCGCCCGACCACCGGCACGCCGAGGAACGAGTGCATCGGCGGATGATGCGGCGGAAACCCCGCCGACTCCGGATGCCGCGTGAGGTCGGGCAGCCGGATGACGCGCCCCTCCCGGATCACGAGCCCCAGGATGCCGTGTCCCTTGGGCGGATCGCCCATGCGGGCGCGCTCTTCCGGCGTGATGCCATAGGTGGTGAAGCTCTCCAGCAGGCGGCCATCGGGGCCGAGCACGCCGATGGCCGCATAGCGGGCGCCGATGATGGACGCGGCGATCTCGGCCACGTGCTGGAGCACCCCTTCAAGGGAGAGCTCCGAGGTGAGCAGGGTGCCGGCGGCCACCAGCCGTTCGAGCCGCTGGACCGGCGGAAGGGAAGCGGAGACGTCCATGACCTCGCCTTGTCGGGGCATTCACGGAAGCTTCATGCGGCCACGCATAACATATGGCCGATGCCATACAAATATGTCGTCGTCGCCGTGGATGATACCGGGGCCGGCCGTCACGTGGCGCTCACGGCGCGGACCATCGCGGAGCGTGCCGGGGCCCGCCTTGGCATCCTGACCAGCCTCCCGGCGCGCCCCGCCGTCGGTGCCGGCGCCTCGCGGGAATCCCGCGCCGCCCTGGGTGAGCTGGAGGACTGGCTGGCCCGGTCGCCCGACATGACCACCGGCCCGGTGTCGGTCACCTGCTCGCTCGTGCGCGGGGTGCCCGGCATCGAGATCCCCCGCTTCGCCGAGGAAAATGACGCCGACCTGCTCGTGATCGGGCATACGCCGCGCACGCCGTCGGTCCGGAAGCTGGTCGGGGACACCGCCGATGCGGTGGCCCGGCGGAGCCGGGTACCCTGCCTCCTGGTGCCGCCCGGCGGCAATCTCGACGGCCCGGTGCTCGCGGCGCTGGACGGTACCCGGCATTCGCCCGCCATCCTCGACGCCGCGGGCCGTCTGGCGGGAGCGCTGCACGTTCCGCTGCACGCCGTCACCGTGGAAGACCATCGCCCCGATGAGCCGCGCCAGCTCGCCGGGATGGTGCCGCTCGCCCGCACCATCAAGCTGGACGAGTTGCTCGCCGCCGCCTCCCGGGAGTGGAAGGCCGAGATCCCGCTGCACGTGCGCCACGGTGCCCCGGTGGACGAACTCCTGGCGGCAGTGCGGGAAGACGGGGCGCAGGTACTCGCGGTGGGATTCCACCGCGGTGGTCCGCCCGGCGTGATGGACGGCGGCAGCATCGCCCGGCGCCTGGTTCATGCCGCACCGGCCACCATCCTGACGGTGCCGATCTGATCCTGCCCGATGAAGAACGCCTCACGCAGGCTTCAAGTCCGCCCCATGCATGCTGTCGCATGATTGGCCCCATGTCCACCACGACCCGTAGCCGGAGACGCTGACATGCGGATCACCCTGCTCATTCTGGGAAGCCTGTTCCTGCTGGCCGGCTGCGGCGGGAAGGCGGACGCCGGAAACGCCGCTGCCGCCGGCGGCACGGCGTCGCCCGCGGACGCGCTCACGCCGTTCGAGATGCAGAACGGCATCGGCCCGGTGACGACCGCCATCACCACCGGCCCCGTTGACGAGACGATGGCCGAAGCCGGCGAGAAGACCTTCGAGCTCAAGTGCAGCGGCTGCCACAAGCTGGATGAGCGCTATGTGGGCCCCCCGCTGCGCGACGTCACGGTGCGCCGCACGCCGACCTACGTGATGAACATGATCCTCAATCCCGACGGCATGTACGCGCGCCATCCGGAAGCGCGGGCGCTGCTCGCCCAGTATGCGACCCAGATGCCCAACCTGCACCTCACGCAGGATGAGGCGCGTGCCATCGTCGAGTACTTCCGGGAGAAGGCGGCGGACAAGGACTGATCCGCGCCCCGTTCCCGCTTCACATCCGCGGCCCGGCCGCAGGAGGCAGTGCATGAGGTTCCTGGATCTGCGCTCGTTCCGCACCGCGCTTCCGCTGCTCGTGGCGACGGCGGCACTCGGCGCCTGCGGCCGGCCAGCCAGCCGGCTGGGTGACACCAGCGCCGATGCCGCGCAGCGCGTCTACGTGGCGCCGGGGCAGTATGACGAATTCTACGCCTTCCTCTCCGGCGGGTTCGACGGGCAGGTGGGCGTGTACGGCCTGCCGTCGGGCCGGCTGCTCCGCCATGTGCCGGTCTTCTCGCAGAACCCGGAGAACGGCTGGGGCTACACCGAGCAGACCAAGGCGATGCTCGCCACCAGCTTCGGCCAGGTGCCGTGGGACGACGCGCACCACCCGCAGCTCTCGCAGACCGGCGGCGTGCCGGACGGACGGTGGCTGTTCATCAACGGCAACAACACGCCCCGGATCGCCAGGCTCGACCTCACGAAATTCGAGACCGAGGAAATCCTCGAGATTCCGAACGCCGCCGGCAATCACGCGTCGCCGTTCGTGACACCGGACGACCGCTACGTGGTCGCGGCCACCCGTTTCAGCGTGCCGACGCCCCAGAAGGACGTCTCCATCGCGAGCTACAAGGAGAACTTTGCCGGGGTGCTCACCTTCGTGCGGGTGGACAGCGCCACCGGGCGCATGAGCATCGCCTTCCAGGTCCGGATGCCGGGGTACGACTACGACCTGTCCCATGCCGGCAAGGGGCCGTCCGACGGGTGGTCGTTCTTCACCTCGTACAACAGCGAGGAAGCACATACCCTGCTGGAGGTGAACGCCTCGCAGAATGACAAGGACTACATCGCCGCGGTGAACTGGAAGCAGGCGGAGCAGTGCGTGGCCGCCGGGAAGGCGAAGCCGGAGCCGGCGCGCTATGCCCACAACCTGATGGGCGATGACGGCATCGCCCGCACCGACTGGGGCAGTACGGTGAAGGTGCTGGAGCCGAAGGATTGTGACGGAATGGTGTACTTCCTGCCGACGCCCAAGTCGCCGCATGGCGTGGACGTGGATCCGACCGGCGAGTACATCGTGTCGGGCGGCAAGCTCGCCACGGTGATCCCGGTCCACTCGTTCAGCAAGATGCTGCAGGCCATTCGCGACAAGTCCTTCAGCGGCGACGTGGACGGCATCCCGGTGCTCAAGTACGAGTCGGTGATGGCGTGCGAAGTCCAGAACCCCGGCCTCGGGCCCTTGCACAACGAGTTCGATGACAAGGGCAATGCCTACACCTCCATGTTCATCAGCTCCGAGATCGTGAAGTGGCGGGTCAAGGACTGCACGGTGGAGGACCGGGCGCCGGCGTACTACTCGATCGGCCACCTGATGATCCCGGGAGGCGACAGCCGGAAACCGTGGGGCAAGTACGTGGTGGCGCTCAACAAGATCACCAAGGACCGCTACCTGCCCACCGGACCGGAGCTCACCCAGTCGGCCCAGCTCTACGACATCTCGGGCGACAAGATGAAGCTGCTGCTCGACTTCCCGACCATCGGCGAGCCGCACTACGCCCAGGCGCTGCCGGCCAGCCTGATCAAGGACCGCCAGCTCAAGTACTTCACGCTCGCGGACAACAAGGATCCGTTCGTCGCCCGCTCGGAGAAGGAGACGAAGGTGGTGCGCAAGGGCGGCCGCGTGGATGTCTACATGACCGCTATCCGCAGCCACTTCGTGCCCGACAACATCGAGGGCTTCCAGGTAGGCGACTCGGTCTTCTTCCACGTGACCAACCTGGAGCAGGACTGGGACGTGCCCCACGGCTTTGCGGCCATGGGCGCCACCAACGCGGAACTGCTGATCATGCCGGGCCAGACCCGTACGCTGGTCTGGGTGCCATCCCGCGTCGGCGTCTATCCATTCTACTGCACCGACTTCTGCTCGGCGCTGCACCAGGAGATGCAGGGGTATGCGCGGGTCTCCGAGCGTGGCAGCAGCACGCCGCTGGCGTGGAACGGCCCGTCTGGCACCCTCGGTGCCACGCGGGTCGCCACCGCGGGCCATGAGTAAGGGCGCGGACATGTCACGCACGGCGCGGGTGCTCGTCGCGATCGGTGCGCTGGTGATGCTGGCCGGCTTCATCACGCCGCTCTGGCGGATCCAGCTGATCGCGCCGCAGTACCCCGAGGGCCTGGGCCTCCGCATCTGGGTGAACCAGGTGCGGGGAGCCCGTCCCCCGGACCTGCAGAGCGTCAACAACCTCAACCACTACATCGGCATGAAGCGGATCGAGCCGGACACGATTCCCGAGCTCCGCTTCATGCCATGGGTGCTGGCCGCCCTGGTCGCCACCGGCGTGGGCGTGGCCGTCATCGGCCGGCGCAAGGTGCTGGGCGGCTGGCTCCTGGCGGCCGCGCTCGTGGCCGGCGCCGGCCTCGCCGACTTCTGGAAGTGGGGCTACCAGTACGGCCACGAGCTCGATCCCAAGGCGATCATCAAGGTGCCGGGCATGAGCTACCAGCCGCCCCTGATCGGCTCCAGGCAGCTGCTCAACTTCCATGCGACCAGCTGGCCCGATCTCGGCGGCTGGGCCATCGTCCTCGGCCTGGTCATCGCCGCCGTCGTCCTGGTGCGCGAGCACCGTCGCACGGTCGTGAACGCGTGACGCCCCTGCTGCTGGCGCTCACGATCGCCCTGCCGTCCCGGGTGATCACCGTGGCACCGGGCACCGCGGTGCCTGCCGTGGCCCTGGCGCTGGCAGAGGCCCGCGATGGGGACACGATTCTCGTCCGTCGCGGCACCTACCGGGAATCACGCCTTGTCGTATCGCATCGCGTTGTGCTGATGGGAGAAGGCCGGCCGGTACTCGACGGGGGCGGCGAGCCGGTACTGCTGGTACGGGCCGACAGTGTCACCATCCGCGGCTTCGTGATCGAGAACGTGGGGCCGTCCAGTACCGAGGACCGCGCCGCGATTCGCCTCGATGGCGTCACGGGGTGCGTCGTGGCCGGGAACGAGATCCGCGCGGCATTCTTCGGGATCTACGCGGCCCGTGCCGCCGGCTGCCGCATCAGCGACAACCGCATCGTCGGCACGGGCGCCGGCCAGTCGCGGAATGCGAACGGCATCCATCTCTATGCCTCGCGCGGGTTCATCGTGACGGGCAACGAGGTGGCGCACCATCGGGACGGGATCTACCTGGAGTTCGGGCGGCGCGCCGTGATCGAGGGGAACACCAGCTCCGGCAACACCCGGTACGGCCTCCATTTCATGTTCTCCGACTCCTGTGCCTACCACGACAACATCTTCCGGGGCAACCGGGCCGGGGTCGCGGTGATGTATTCCGGCGTGGTGGACATGACCGGCAACACCTTCGCCGAGGCCAGGGGGCCGGCGGCGTACGGCCTGCTGCTCAAGGAGCTGCGCGCCAGCCGTCTGGAGGGCAATCACTTCGAGGACAACACGGTGGCGCTGTTCGTGGACGGCAGCGACCGGCTGGCTGCGCGGCGGAACGACTTCGTGCGCAATGGCTGGGCGGTCCGGCTCCTCGCCAGCGCCGATGCCGGGCGGTTCGAGGAGAACCGCTTTGCCGGCAACGCCTTCGACGTCACCACCAACAGCCGCCAGAGCTCGACCCGGTTCCGCGGCAACTACTGGGACCGGTATGACGGCCATGACCTCGACCACGACGGCACCGGGGATGTCCCGTTCCGGCCGATGCGGCTCTTCGGGCTGATCGTGGCCCAGCATCCCCCGGCGGTGCTCCTGCTCAACAGCTTCTTCGTCTCGCTGCTGGATACCGCGGAGCGGGTGGCGCCGGTGATCGGGCCCGAGACACCGGTGGATTCGGCGCCCCGCATGCGGTGGTCACGGTGAGCATTCCCGTTCCCGGCCCGGCCATCAAAATCACCGGACTCTCGAAGCGCTTCGGGCGGCTCGATGTCTTCCGGGACATGTCGCTGACCCTCGCGCCGGCCCGCGTTACCGCGCTGATCGGGCCCAACGCGGCCGGCAAGTCCACCCTGCTCAAGTGCCTGCTGGGACTCTGCCGCCCCGACGCCGGCACGATCCGGATCGGTCCGGACATCGCGGGCCAGGGGGACGAATACCGGCGGCGCATCGGCTACATGCCGCAGATGCTCCGTTTTCCGGAGCATCTCACCGGCCGCGAGGTCGTGGAGATGCTGAAGGGGCTGCGCGAGCCCGGTGCGCCGGTGGACACGGGACTCTTCGACCAGCTGCAGCTGGCGCGGGAACTGGACAAGCCGGTCCGCACCCTCTCCGGCGGCACCCGCCAGAAGCTGAACGCCGCGCTGGCGTTCCTGTTCGAGTCCCGCCTGCTGATCCTCGACGAGCCCACGGCCGGCCTCGATCCGGTGGCCGCCGGCATCCTCAAGGAAAAGGTGCAGGCCTCACGCCGGGCGGGGGTGACCGTGATCATCACGTCGCACGTCATCGCGGAACTGGAGGAGATGACCGAGGACGTGGTGCTCCTGCTGGATGGCGGCGTGCGATTCCACGGCCCGCTGGCCGAAGTGCGCCGCCGCACCGGCGAACACCGCCTCGAGCGGGCCATCGCGCAGCTGATGCTCGGCGTCAGGGGTGCGGCATGAGGCCGGCGATGAAGATCCTCCGGTACCAGCTGCAGAGTGTGCGGCGAAGCCGGGCCGTGGCAGTGTACGGCATCCTGCTGCTGGCGCTGACCCATGCGCTGCTGCACTTCGGTGGCGGCGGTGCCCGGGCCATGCTGAGCCTGCTCAATGTGGTCCTGGTCTTCGTGCCGATGGTGAGCCTGGTGTTCGGCACCGTGTATCTCTACGGCGCCCGCGAATTCATCGAGCTCCTCCTGGCCCAGCCGCTCACGCGGCGGTCGCTCTTCCTGGGCGTCTGGGGCGGTCTCACCCTGCCGCTGGTCGTCGCCTTCGCCCTGGGCACCTCACTCCCGTTCCTCTGGAATGGCGGGTTCGGGGATGGGGCCGGCGCCGCGCTGGCATTCCTCCTGGCGGCCGGTGCACTCCTTACCGGCGCGTGTACCGCGTGTGCGGTCTGGATCAGTACCCGGTTCGACGATCGGGCCCGCGGTCTGGGCGTCGCACTCGCCTGCTGGGCTTTCGTGGCCATCGCGTGGGACGGGATCATCCTGCTGCTCATCGCCACCATGGGCGAGCGATCCCTGCAGCTCCCGCTGTTCC
Source organism: Gemmatimonadales bacterium (assembly GCA_035712285.1). Classification (GTDB taxonomy): domain Bacteria; phylum Gemmatimonadota; class Gemmatimonadetes; order Gemmatimonadales; family GWC2-71-9; genus CAMLHP01. Next base: position 21,846 of record DASTBA010000094.1, read on the forward strand.
TGCTTCCCCTCGCCAACCCGGTCGATGCCGCCCGCGTGGCGCTGGTGCTCTCCCTCGACGCGCCCGCCCTCATGGGCTACACCGGTGCCCTCATGCAGCGCGCCGCCGGCATCCAGGGCGGGATCGCGCTCGCGATGCTCGCCCTGCTCCTGTGGGTCGCCGTCCCGCTCCTCGTCGCCCTCCGCCGCTTCGAGAGGAAGGACTTCTAGCCTCCTTCGTGTATTCGTGCTTTCGTGTGCTACTTCTTTTCCGCCGATTCCGGTATAATGTGTGGTAGCCGCCAGGGGCATCGGGCGCTGCCCGATTGAGACGTCACCCTTGGAACCTGATCCGGTTCACACCGGCGGAGGGAGCGCGGCTCAGGCAGGACCTCCCTCCGCCGGCCAGTGCAGAGGAGTTGCGCATGGCCACCCAGCTCGCCCCGTCGCCCGCCGCCACGCTGGCGGAGGCGTTTCCCAATTCCACCAAGGTGTACGTGGACGGCCCCCGCGGCGTGCGCGTGCCGATGCGCGAGATCGCGCTCTCCGGCGGCGAGCCGCCCCTGCGGGTGTACGACACCAGCGGGCCCGAGGGCCATGACGCGCGGGACGGACTGCCGTCGGTGCGGGGGGAATGGATCGCTCGCCGTCCCGCGGCCACCCAGCTCGCCTTCGCCCGCCGCGGCGAGGTCACCGAGGAGATGGAGTTCATCGCCGTCCGCGAAGGGGTGACGCCGGAGTTCGTCCGGAGCGAGGTCGCCCGGGGGCGCGCCATCATTCCGGCCAACATCAACCACTCCGAACTCGAGCCGATGATCATCGGGCGGAACTTCCTCGTGAAGATCAACGCCAATATCGGCAACTCGGCGATCCGCTCCAGCATCGACGACGAGGTCGAGAAGCTCCGCTGGGCGATTCTCTGGGGCGCCGACACGGTGATGGATCTCTCCACCGGGAAGAACATCCACGAGACGCGCGAGTGGATCCTTCGCAACTCGCCGGTGCCGATCGGCACCGTGCCGATCTACCAGGCGCTGGAGAAGGTGGGCGGCGTGGCGGAGGACCTCACCTGGGAGGTCTATCGCGACACGCTGGTCGAGCAGGCGGAGCAGGGGGTGGACTACTTCACGGTGCACGCCGGCGTGCTGCTGCGCTACGTGCCGCTCACCGCCAACCGGGTGACCGGGATCGTCTCGCGCGGCGGATCCATCATGGCCAAGTGGTGCCTGGCGCACCACCAGGAGAGCTTCCTCTATACCCGCTTCCGCGAGATCTGCGAGATCATGGCGGCGTACGACGTCTCCTTCTCGCTGGGCGACGGGCTCCGGCCCGGCAGCATCGCCGATGCCAACGACGAGGCACAGTTCGCCGAGCTCCGGACCCAGGGCGAACTCAACCGGATCGCCTGGGAGCATGACGTGCAGGTGATGAACGAGGGCCCCGGCCACATCCCCATGCACCTCATCAAGGAGAACATGGACAAGCAGCTCGAGTGGTGCGGCGAGGCGCCGTTCTACACCCTCGGGCCGCTCACCACCGACATCGCGCCGGGTTACGATCACATCACCAGCGCCATTGGCGCCGCGATGATCGGCTGGTACGGCACCGCGATGCTCTGCTACGTGACGCCGAAGGAGCATCTCGGTCTCCCGGATCGCGACGACGTGAAGGCCGGGGTGATCGCCTACAAGATTGCCGCCCACGCGGCGGACCTGGCCAAGGGTCACCCGCGCGCGCGGACCTGGGACGACGCGCTCTCACGCGCGCGCTTCGAGTTCCGCTGGGAGGATCAGTTCAACCTGGCGCTCGACCCGGTGACGGCGCGCGCGTACCACGACGCCACCCTCCCGGCCGACGGCGCCAAGATCGCCCACTTCTGTTCGATGTGCGGTCCGAAAT
>DASTBA010000095.1:0-11403 GCA_035712285.1 Gemmatimonadales bacterium
CGCCATCCGGCTCCGGCCGATCCTCATGACCACCTTCGCGCTCATCGCCGGGATGATCCCGGTGGCGCTCGGCAGCGGAGAGGGGGCGCAGTTCCGGGCGCCGCTCGGCGTCGCGGTGATCGGCGGGGTGATCACCTCCACGCTGCTCACACTGCTGGTGATTCCCACGGTCTACGAGATTCTCGAGGGATGGAAGGAAGGGCTGGCGCGGATGATGGGAAGGGCGCGCGCCTTGCCGGATCACGCGGCTGAACGCCGCCGTCACCCCGGCGGAGGCCGGGGTCGGCAGGGCGTCGCCTGACGGCGACGCGGCTCGTGATCGCAACGCGCTTGTCACCCTGAGCGCAGCGAAGGGGCGGAGGCCCGCCCCGAGTTTCGCCCCGTCGGTCACTGCGTTCCCTCAGGGTGGCATGCTGTCCCTGCCCATCCTGTCCGCCCTACCGGAATGTTCCCGGACTCACCTGATACACCATCTGGTACGCGCCCGCTTCCTCCTCCGCGCCCCAGAAGCCGAGCTGCTCCGACCAGCGGGTGGACTGCAGGCGCCGGCCGCCGAGGGTAAGGAATCCTGCCGCGCGGGTGGTGACCACGCCGATCTTTCGCAGGTCAGTCAGGCCGCGGAACGCCGAGCAGCGCCGCTCGGCCACGATCCGGGTGGCGCTGCCGGGCCCGATGCCGGGCACGCGGACGAGATCATCGTAGCTCGCCGTCTTCACCTCGATGGGAAAGCGCTCCGGGTGGGAGAGCGCCCACGACGCCTTCGGGTCCCGCGCCAGCGGGATGTTGCCGGCGTCGTCGTAGACCACTTCCTCCCGGTCAAAGCCGTAATCGCGGATCAGGTGGTCCACCTGGTAGAGGCGATGTTCCCGCAGCACCGGCGTGGCCCGCATCCCCTCCAGCGGTGTATCGGCGATGGGCCGGAAGGCGCTGAACTGCGAGTGGTGCATGCCGCCGTCGCGGTAGATGTCGGTGACCCGCTCGATGATGGTGCGATCGGTGTCGGGCGTGGCACCGACCACGAACTGCATGGTCATGCCCGCGACGCCACCGGGATGAAGGGGATCCCGCGGGCGGCCGGCCCGCTCCTCCGCCCTGCTCCGCGTCACCCGCGCACGGGCCTGCTCCAGTGTCTGCAAGGCCACCGGCAGGCTCTTGTCCGGCGCGATGGCGGTGAGTGACTGGCCGCAGGGCGCCTCGAGATTGACGGAGACCCGGCTCGCGAGCGTGGTGATGCGCTCGACCTGCGCCGCATCGGCGCCGGGCACGATCTTCACATGGATGTACCCGCCGAAGCGGTGCTTCTCGCGGATGAGCGTGAGGGCGGTGATGAGATCGTCCATGACCTTGACCGGCCGCCCGGGGATGCCGGTGGTGACGAAGAGCCCCTCGCACCACTGCCGTGCCAGCGCGCCCATGAAGATCCGCACCAGCTCCTCCGGCTTGAGCAGGGTGCGGGGCAGGTTCCGGTCCCGCCGCATGGGGCAGTAGTGGCAGTTGTAGCTGCATGCGTTGGTCATGAGGATGCGGAGCAGCATGCGGTGGCCGCTGGCAACACGCAGGTCCCGGATGTTGAGCGGGCGAAGCGCGCCCACCTCATCGGCGTGCCGAAGCCGGGGAGGGAGGGGACGGTCATTGGCCGACTCGCGATCGTCCTGGGCCAGCGCCATCAGGACCGCGAGCTTCTGTTCGAGACTGGACACCGCCATGCGAGACTGCCTGCCGGAGACGGTTCCAAGATACCGAACAAAAACCGAAAGGTCAAATGGCGGCTGGTCGGCTTACATTCCTCCCCGATGACTCCCCCATATGATGCCATCGTGATCGGCAGCGGGTTCGGCGGCGCGTTCGCGGCCCGGCCGCTGGTGGAGCGCGGGCTCCGGGTGCTGATGCTGGAGCGCGGGAAGCGGGTGGAGCGGGGTCCCGAAAACTGGGCGCCAAACGCTGCCGCGCAGCTCTCGCCGCACTACCACGAGGACACCCCCTACGAAGTCACCGACGACCATGGCCGTTCCACCACCGGCGGGTTCTTCTGCCTGGGCGGGCCGTCGGTCTTCTACGGCGGGGTCTCCCTGCGCTACCGCGCCGAGGACTTTGCGCCGCCGCCGGAGGTCGTGGGAGCATCGGGTGCCGAGTGGCCCTTCGGCTACGCCGAGCTGGAGCCGTGGTATGGCGAGGTGGAGCGCGCCCTCGGCGTGGCGGGCCGGGCCGGCGAGGATCCGACCGAGCCGCCGCGCAGCTCGGCCTACGCCGCCGAGCCCCGGCCGCTGGCGCCGATTTCCGATCGCCTCTCCCGCGCGGCGCACGCGCTCGGCTTCCATCCCTTCCGTCTCCCGCTCGCCATCAACTACAGCAGTGACGGCCGCAACCCGTGCATCGAGTGCGCCACCTGCGACGGCTTCCCCTGCGCCATCGAGGCGAAGAACGATCTCGCCACCACCGTGCTGCCGGCGCTCGTGGCCCAGGGGCTGGAGGTGCGCACCGGCACCGCGGCGACGCGCCTTGAGGTGGACGCGGGACGCGTGACGCGGGTCGAGGTCGTTGACGTCACGACCGGCGCGCGAGAGGAGCTCCGCGCCCGCCACTACATCCTCGCCGCCGGCGCGATCGCGACCCCGCACCTGCTGCTCGCCTCGGGCGCCGAGGCATCGAGCCCCGCGCGCGATGCGGTGGGCGCCTATCTCATGCGGCACTGCAATCGCATCGTCTTCGGCCTCTTCCTGCGGAAACCGGACCCCGAGGGGCGGCATCACAAGCAGATCGGGATTCACGACCTCTATCGCCAGGCCGGCGGCCTGCAGCAGCTGGTGACGCCGCCGGTCTCCCTGGTGCGGGCGCAGATTCCCCGCGCGCTCGGTCCCATCGCGGCGCGGCTGGTACCGCAGATCACCGGCTTCCTTGCCATAGCGGAGGACCAGCCGCAGGCCGGCAATCGCCTCACCATTGACGCCGCGCGCCAGGACCGGCTCGGCATGCCGGTGGCGATGATCCGGCACCACTACAGCGAGCGGGACGAGCGCGCCGTGGCGGCACTGGCAACGGCCGGCCGCCGGATCCTCCGGCGCGCGGGCGCGATCGCCTTCTACCGGCACCGGATCTGGACCTTTTCCCACGCCATCGGCACGGTGCGGATGGGCCGCGACCCCCGACTCGCGCCGCTGGACGCGAAGGGACGATATCGCGGGCTTGCCAACCTCACGGTGACTGACGCGAGCGCGCTGCCCACCTCCGCCAGCGTGAACCCCAGTCTGACAGTCGCCGCAACGGCGCTCCGGGCGGGATCGCTCCTCGCCGAGGAACTGGCGGCGACGCGACAGGCCTCGGACGCGGGCATCGCATGACCGATCCCTCACGCCTCATCCCTCCCGACCGCCCGGTGCGGCTGGTCTTCCTGGGCTCCGGCAACATCGCCCGGCGGCATGCGCGGGTGCTGGCCGGCTTCCGCCAGGAGGTGCGCTGCTACTTCGCCAGCCGGGACGCCGCCAAGGCGGCGCTCTTCAAGCGCGAGCTGAACGGGGTCGGCGCCTTCGGCAGCTACGAGGCGGCGCTGGCGGATCCGGCGATCGACGTTGCCATGGTCACCACGCCCACGGCCCAGCACCTGGAGCTGGCGCTCGCGGCGCTCAGGGCGGGGAAGCACGTCATTGTCGAGAAACCGCCCTTCCTTCACAGCGCCGACTTCGATGCCGTCGAGGCGGCCCAGGCGGAGCATGGCGGCCGGGTATTCATCGCGGAGAACTACTACTACCGGCCGCTCACACGGACGCTCCGGCGCCTCATCAGCGACGGCGCCATCGGCGACGTGCGGTACCTCATCGTGAAGTCGCTCAAGGAGCAGCGGACCGGCGGCTGGCGGGATGACGTGGCGCTGGCGGGCGGCGGCGCGCTCTTCGAGGGGGGGATCCACTGGGTCAACCTCATGGCCGGCATCGGGCTCAACGCGAAGGATGTGCGGGGCTACCGGCCGGGGCGGAACGAGCGCGGCCCGGAGCGGAGCATGCTGGCGGTCTTCCGCTACGCGGAGGGGGCGGTGGGCACCCTCTTCCATTCCTGGGACACCCCCTCGCTGCTCAAGGGGCTCCGGCTCTCCCGGATCTACGGGTCGCAGGGCTCCATCGCCTTCGAGTCCAACGGGCTCTGGGTGGCGGTGTTCGGGCGGCGGCCCCGGCTTATCTTTCCCGGCTTTCGTGACATCGGCGGCTTCAATGCGATGTTCGCCGACATCCTGGCGTGCCTCCGGAGCGGGCGCGCGGCGCAGCTCACGCTGGCGCGCGCGCGGCGGGACCTCGAGTTCGTCGAGGCCGCGTACCGGACGGCCGCCGACCCTGACCGGGAGACTCCTGCATGACCCCGCTCCTCTGTGCCGCCCTCGTCGGGCTCGTGGCCGGCGCCCACGCCTCCATCTGGGGGATGTACAAGGACGCCCCGCACGAGGGGTTCACGGTGCGGACCTTCGTCCGCAGCATGCTCTTCGCGGCGGTGGCGGGGCTGGTGATCGCGCACCTCACCGGCCTCATGCCGGTGGACGCCGCCACGGGCGTGGTCTTCTTCGGCGTGGTGTACGTGGTGGAGCGTGCCCTCGCCGAGGCGTACAAGACCTTCTTCCGCGAGGCGGACCAGTCGAAGTACACCATCCCGATGCAGTTTGCCGTCTTCGGGAAGGTGGTCACCAGTCGCGGGCTGCGGGCTGTGCTGGGGCTATGCTACCTCGGCATCATGGTGCTGACGGTCTGGCTCATCACCCTCTTCCAGCGCGCCATCGGCGGGCCGCCGCCGCTCTGGGCCATTTTCATCATCGGCGCCGCGGGCGGCTGGATCTCCGCCTTCGGCGGCGCGTGGAAGGACGCCCCCATCGAGGGATTCCAGCTCCTCAAGTTCTTCCGGAGCCCGCTGATGGCGGGCATCTACGCGCTGCTGGTCTCGCACCTCACCAGCGACCTGGTGTTCATCACGCTGGCGGCGGAAGGATTCGTCATCGCGACGACCGAGACGTACAAGACCTTCTTCTTTCCCAGCAAGCCGCGCGGCAAGTTCGCCAACAAGCCGGTGATCTTCCCGCAGTGGCTCCGGTACCGCCAGTACTTCGTGCCGGTGTACGTGGCCATCTGGCTCGGCGTCATCACGGCGTACGTCGTGGCGACGGTGAAGCACGAGCGGGTGACCGCCAGCATCGTCTTTCCCCACCAGCATGACGAGTGATCGCCGGGGCCGCTGACGCGGGGAAGTTCGGCACGTTCGTGGTGACCACGCTCTGGGTGCACGGGCCGTGGTCACCGCTCCTGCCGACGGCCTACGAGCCGGTCCTCATGCTGTTCGGCAAGCTCTACCCGCCCTGGCTCATCGCGCTCACCGGCGCCACGCTCAGCTGCCTGGTCGAGTGGTTCAACTACCGGGTCTACGACTGGGCGTCCGACCTCAAGCGTCTCGAGAAATACAAGGAGAAGGCAAGCCACGGCCGCTGGGTGGCGCTCTTCCGCCAGCACCCCTTCCTCGTGGTCTGGGTGTTCGCGCTGTCGCCGCTGCCCGACTGGGTGATGCGGATCGTGGCGGTGGTGGCGAAGTATTCCGTCTGGCGCTACGTGCTGGCGTTCTGGCTGGGGCGGCTGCCCAAGTTCTTCCTGCTGGCGCTGCTGGGGAAGGCGCTCCCGGTCTCGCCGCTGGCGCTGACCATCGGCGCGGTTGGGGTGGTGGTGCTGGGGTACGCGATGGGCAGGATGGGAAAGGCGGACAAGACGGACAAGGCGGACAGGACGGACAAGGCGGACAGGGCGGGCAGGAAGGGTGTGTCACCCTGAGCGCAGCGAAGGGACCGAAGCTCTCACTGAGTTTCGGCCCCTTCGGTCACTGCGTTCCCTCAGGGTGACACAGCCCGGGTGGTGAGCGCGTCGCCCCGGCGAAGGCCGGGGCCCAGGTGGCGGGACCAGTTCGCTGGATTCCGGCTTGCGCCGGAATGACGGAGGTGGTTTCGAACCGAACTGCGCAGAATTGATGACGGATGCTGGCACACGGGCGGCAGATTGGGTGCATGCGCCCTTGCCACCCTCCTGCCGCCGAGCGTACCGTATGGGCATGCCTGATACTGCAGGACACGAGACACGAGACACGAGGCGGTGGACACGGGACGCGGTCCTCGCGCTGCCGGACGACGGCAAGCGCTACGAACTCGTGGACGGCGAGCTGCTGGTGAGCCCGAGCCCCCGCGGCCCGCATCAGCGCGCCGTGCTCCAACTTGTCATGCTGCTGCAGCCGTATGTCCGTGAACACCGGCTCGGCGCGATCTGCATCGCGCCGGCGGACTTGGACTTCCGGGCCGGGCACCTGCTGCAACCCGACCTGTTCGTCGGCGCCATGGTGGATGGCCACGAGCCGGTGGAATGGGACGAATTCGGGGTGCCCATCCTCGTCGTCGAGGTCCTCTCGCCATCCACCGCGCGCTACGACCGGGTCACCAAGCGCCGGCTCTATCAGCGTTCCGGCGTGGCGGCGTACTGGATCGTGGATCTCGACGCCCGGCTGGTGGAGGTCTGGACTCCGGAATCTCTCTCACCCGCGATCGTGGATGACACGCTCACGTGGCAGCCGGACCTGGGCACTCCGCCGCTGGTGATCGAGCTGGGGTCATTCTTCGCATCGGTACATGGCTGAGCGCGTCGCCCCGGCGAAGGCCGGGGCCCAGGTGGCGGGACCAGTTCGCTGGATTCCGGCTTGCGCCGGAATGGCAACGAGGCGGACAAGCACTGTCACCCTGAGCGCAGCGAAGGGGCCGGAACTCCCACCGAGTTTCGGCCCCTTCGGTCACTGCGTTCCCTCAGGGTGACACACCCCTGGCGGCGAACGCGTCGCCTGCGGCGACGCGTTGCGGGGCCGTCACCCCCGCGACAGCGAGGGTCCATTTTCGGGAGAGTCGGTCAACATGGATTCCCGCTGTCGCGGGAATGACCGGCCGCTCACCTCTCGTCCGCCCTGTCCGCCCTGTCCGTCCCGCCTACGGCAGCCTCCGCCTCGGCAGCACGACGTTCGAGATCAGGATCCCCGACACGATGGACACCGCGATCACCACCATGGTGAACGCCGTCTCCACGCCGGAGACCACCTGCCGGTCCATCAGCGCCGCGAGACTCCGCACCCCCACGCTGCCCGGCACCAGCAGCAGGATGCCGGGGACCTGGTAGACCTGCGACGGCCGGTCCAGCACCCGCGCCAGCACGTTGCTCGCCACACCAACCGCGAACGCTCCCACGAACGATCCCAGCTCCGGCCCCACCAGGATCGCCCCCAGCCGGCTGGCGTAGAACGCGAGCGCGCCCGTCACCACGAACCACGGCGCATCCCTTGGCTCCGCCTTGAGCAGCACCAGGAAGCCGAGCGGGGCGAGGAGCAGCGCCAGGAGGTTGAACCACGACGGCACCGGGCCGATGGCGGCATTGACCGACGGCCCGAAGAGCTGGGTCGCGAGCATGTTGCCGAGCGCCACGCCGAAGGCGATGCCGAGGAAGGTCATGAACGCGGCGCTGAGGCGCGAGGTCCCGCTGGAGAGATGGCGGGTGGAGAGCTCGATCATCGCCACGGTGAGGGTGAATCCCGGCACCAGGACGATGAGCCCGGCGAGCGTCGCGGTGAACACCGAATGCGGATAAATGTGACTCAGCGCGCTCGCCAGGAAGGCCGCGGCGAACGAGGCCACCGGCTCGAACACCCGCGCCAGCGCCGCATAGCGGGCGGCGAGGAGCGAGACCAGCCCGATCACCAGTCCCAGCAGGGTCCCCACCAGGATCTCGTGGGTGCCGCCGCCCAGGAACCGGGTGGCGGCGCCGCTGGTGAGCGCGAAGGCGGCGACCATCATCCCCTTGCCGTAGCGGGGCGGCGCCGAGCCCACCAGCGCAATCTGGGCGCTCCCCTCGCTGGGGGTCATCTCCCCCTTCAGCACCTTGAGGACGATCTGGTCCACCTGCTCCAGCTTGCCGAGGTCGTGGTCGCCGGGCTCCACCCGGATCATGTAGGTGCGCTGGCGGTCCATCGCGCCGAACGAGGCGAAGATCGAGGTGGGGGTGGAGAAGAACTGCGCCTCCACGCCCAGCTGCCGCGCCGCGAGGCCCAGCACCGCCTCGAGCCGGTGGGCGGCGTAGCCGTAGGTGTGCAGGGCGCGGCCCAGGGTCAGGATGAAATTCGCGGCGTCGGTGGGGAAGTAGTCGGGGGCGCGTTCGGGCATGGGCTGCAAGATAGGCGGACGAGGCGGACAGGGCGGACGAGGCGGGCAGGACGGGCAGGAGGGGTTGTCACCCTGAGCGCAGCGAAGGGGCGGGGCTTCGGTGCGCGAGTCCGTCGCTGAAGCGACGACTCGGCTGATGTCGCTGAAGCGACCGGATAAGGTGGCAGTCCCGATCCCGTCGCCCCGGCGAACGCCGGGGCCCAGCTGGCGGGACCGGTTCGCTGGATTCCGGCTTGCGCCGGAATGACAACGCGGTTTCGCCCCTTCGGTGCGGGGCCGTCACCCCCGCGACAGCGGGGGTCCATTTTCGGGAGAGTCGGTCAACATGGATTCCCGCTGTCGCGGGAATGACGGAGGTGGTTTCGAACCGAACTGCGCAGAATTGATGATGGATGCTGGCACACGGGCGGCAGATTGGACGCATGCGCCCTTGCCACCCTCCAGCCGCCGAGCGTACCGTATGGGCATGCCGAATACAGCTGGACGCTGGACGCGGGACGAGGTGCTCGCGCTGCCGGACGACGGCCTCCGCCATGAACTGGTGGACGGCGAGCTCCTGGTGAGTCCCGCCCCCCAGTTGCCGCATCAGATCGTGGTGATGCGACTGACGGCACTCCTTGGGCCGTACGTCGCGGCGCACCATCTCGGCATGCTGTTCTCGGTGCCTGCCGACCTCGACCTTCAGTCGGGCCAGGTGGTGCAACCCGATCTGTTCGTCGCCAGTGTGGATCCGATCGCCCCACCGGCAACCTGGGAGGAAGTCGGTGTGCCGACACTGGTGGTCGAGGTGCTCTCCCCATCCACGGCCCGCCACGACCGGATCACCAAGCGCCGCCGCTACCAGCGATCGGGCGTGCCGGTGTACTGGATCGTGGACCTGGAAGCCCGCCTGGTCGAGGTGTGGACACCTGAGGCGGAGTCGCCCTGGATCGTGGATGACGTACTCACCTGGAAACCGATGGACGAGGGTGAGCCCCTGGCCATCACACTGCAAGAGGTGTTTGTGGGGTTGTGAGTAACACGAACGCATACTTCTCCGCCACCTCCCGGAGCGTGTCGTACCGCCCCGACGCTCCGCTGTGCCCCGCGCCCATGTTGACCCGAAGCAGGAGCGGGTTGCTGTCGGTCTTCATGGTGCGGAGCTTCGCCACCCACTTGGCCGGTTCCCAGTAGCCCACCCGCGGGTCGTTGAGCCCCGCGGTCACCAGCATCGCCGGGTAGGCAGTGCGCCGGACATTGTCATACGGGGAATAACTCGCGATGTAGTCCCGATAGACCGGGTCGTGCGGGTCACCCCACTCCTCGTACTCCATCACCGTGAGCGGGATGCTCTCGTCCTGCATGGTGGTGAGCACGTCCACGAACGGCACCTCCGCCACCACGCCGGCAAACAGTTCCGGCCGCTCATTCACTACCGCCCCCATCAGCAGCCCGCCGGCGCTCCCGCCCCAGATCACCAGGCGGTCGGGACTGGTCCATCCGGCTCCGATCAGATGCTCGGCGCAGGCGATGAAGTCGCCGAAGCTGTTGCGCTTCTCCAGCAGCTTGCCGTGGCGGTACCACGGACGCCCCAGCTCCTCGCCCCCGCGCACGTGGGCGATGGCCACCACCACCCCCCGGTCCAGGAGACTGATGGTGTTGGAGGAGAAGACGGGGTCGTAGTTCACGCCGTAGGCGCCGTAGCCGCGGAGGAGCAGGGGACGCGGGACGCGAGACGCGGGACGCACGTCCCGCGTCCGGAGTCCCGCGTCCGTCGCTGCTGTCGTCCCGATCCCTCCCTCCCTCCAGACTAGCGACAAAGGCACCCTCGCCCCATCCGGCGCTACCGCGAACTCCCGCGCCGTCCGGTAGTTGGCCGGGTCGTAGCCACCCAGGACCGGCTGGCGCTTCCGCTCCACCCAGATCCGGGTGTTCATCTCGTAGTCAATCACCGAGGGGGGCGTCACCAGCGAGGTGTAGACGAACCGGAGCTCGGAGGCGTCGAATTCGGGGTTGGCCGCCGGATGCACCGAGAACACCTCCTCGGGGAAGGTCACCCGGTGTTCTTCACCGGTGCGGAGATTGCGGATGGTGACCCGGGGTGTGGCGTCGGCGCGCTCCCAGACGACCAGGTGATCCCGGAACGCGTCCACCGCATCCAGCTTCACGTCATCCCGTCCGGGGATGAGCTCGGTGGCGGCCTCCAGGCCCGGGGCATCGAGCGGGCAGACCAGCAGCCGGAAGTTCTCGGCCTCGTGGTTGGTGACGATGTAGAGCCGGTCCTCGTGGTGCTCCACGCCGTACTCGAGGAGCGGCGCCCGCGGGATCACCATGCGCGGCTCGGCGAGCGGCGCCTCGGCGTCGAGCAGGCGCACCTCGCTGGCCGAGTGGCTGGAGAAGTGGATGCGGATGAACCGGCGGCTCCGGGTGGTGTCGAGCCCCACGAAGAAGCGGCCGTCGGGTTCCTCGAGAATCATGATGTCATCGGCACGATCGGCGCCGAGCTCGTGGCGCCAGACCCGCCACGGCCGCTGGGTCTCGTCCAGCGTCACGTAGAAGAGGTAGCGGCCGTCGGCGCTCCAGGCGGCGCCGGCGGAGATGTGCTCGATCCGGTCGGCGCGAAGCGTGCCGGTCACGGTGTCCAGCACCACGAGGTCGAACCGCTCGTCGCCGTCGGTGTCGGTGGAGTACGCGAGCAGCGAGTGGTCGGGCGAGGGCTCGAAGGCGCCGAGGCGAAAATAGGGCTGGTCCTGCGCCAGGACATTCTGGTCGAGGAGCACTTCCTCGGGCGCATCCGGCGCCGTGCGCTTGCGGCAGAGGATGGCGTACTGGCGGCCCTGCTCGGTGCGGCTGTAGTAGAGCCAGTCGTCGCGCCGTTCGGGCACGCCGAGATCGGTCTCCTGGATCCGGCCGAGCATCTCGCGGTAGAGCTGGTCCCGCAGGTCGCCGGTTTCGGCGAACCAGGCGTCGGCGTGGGCGTTCTCGGCCTCGAGGTGGGCGATCACCTTGGGGTCGTCGCGGTTGCGGAGCCAGGAGAATGGGTCGGGGGGCATGGGGCGTGGGGACTAGGGATCAGAGTCCGGGCTTCGGCCCCTTCGCTTCGCTCAGGGTGACAAGTTCCGAAAGCTGTGTCACTCTGAGGCCGCGAAGCGGCCGAAGAGGCAGAGCCCGGCTGGCGTCCAGCCTGTTCCAGAGCGAACTTACCGGGGCGGCGGCGA
>DASTBA010000096.1:0-27999 GCA_035712285.1 Gemmatimonadales bacterium
GGCCGGCGGAACCGCCTGCGGCTGACGCCCCAGCCCGATGGCGGCTGGCTGCTCAGCGGGACCCTGGGCGCACGGGCCGGCGCGCGGCGCTTCACCCGCACCGCACAGAGCCCCAGGTCGGTGCTGCATGCGGTCTGGGCCTCGGCGCTGACGCGGGCCGGCATCGATTGGCAGGAGAAGGGTTTCCCCGCACCGGAGGTCAAGGAGGAGCCCAAGGTGCTGGCGGAGGTGACGTCGCCGACCCTGGACTCGGTGGCGAGCGAGGTCAACCGCCGCAGCCTGAACATCGGTGCGGAACTGCTGCTGCAATGGGCGGCCGGCCGCGGGCCCGAGGCCCCGGCGGCGCTGATGGCGCATATCCGCCGGGTGGCGGGTGACAGCGCCGACGTCCATCTGGTGGACGGGAGCGGCCTCTCATCCGAGGACCGCGTGGCGCCGTCCACCTTCGTGGAGTACCTCGCCCGCTTCCCGCTGATGCAGGCGGGGCGGGACTTTGCGCAGCTGCTCCCGGCCAACGGCACCGGCACGCTCCGGAAGCTCAAGCGCGGCTTCCCCGACCAGGGCGTGGTCCGGGCCAAGACCGGAACGCTGCAGGACGTCGCGACGGTCGTGGGCTATCTTGGCCGCCCGGAGGGGGTGCTCCTGCTCTCGCTCATGTACAACGGACCGCGGCCGCACGTGGCCCGGCAGCAGCAGTGGCAGCTGTTCCGCACCCTGGGCGGCGACGGTGTCGTGGTACCCAGCGCCGGCGATGTGGTCAGTGAGGATTCCCAGTACGGCGGCGAAGATGCCGCCGCCGCACCTGACAGCACCCGGCCGTAAGGCCGCTAGGCGCGCCCTCCCCGCGCACCGGCCACGATCAGTGCAATCCCGCCGACGACGGCGATGCCGCTCAGGATCGGCGAGAGCGGCACCTGTTCCCGGGTCCTGGCGCTCACCTTCATGTCTCCCACCTGCAGCAGCGTCTCCTTGCGGCCGAACGAGAACCCGCCGGCCACGAAGCCCACGATTCCGAGCACCAGCAGCACCAGACCTGCCAGGGTGGCGACCTTCATGCAGCCTCCGTGAGGGTAGTGGTCAGAGGGGACGGCGCCCCGTGATGACCCGGATCAGCACGACGACAATGGCAATGATCAGCAGCAGGTGAATGAACCCGCCGAACGTATGCGCCGTGACCACGCCGAGCAGCCACAGCACGAGCAGGACCACGAATATCGTCCAGAGCATACCGGTCTCCTGGCATTCGGGTGATGCGGGCCGACCTCGCCCGGTGTTCGGCTGACAGATGCAACCTGACACCCGGCAGCAGGGGTGGCGGTGAGCGGCGTCACGCGCGGATGGAGGCGCTGGACGCCACGGGCCAGCCGGTCTAGCTTCTGTCAACTTCTCTCCCGGATAGTATGTCGCCAAGTTCCGCAGGCGGCCAGTTGCCGCCCGCCCAGCCCGCGGCGTGACCCTCCAACGGTGAACCCATGGACTCCCTGAAAGACCTGCCTGACCACCACGACGCGGACCTGATCCTCCGTCTGTACGAACTGCGTCGCGAACCCACCATGCGGCACTCCCGTGACGCGATGCGGGAGTTCCTGCCCGTCACCGCCACCGAGGCGTGCGAAGTGCTCGCGAAGACCCATCCGCTCAATGCGGCATGGCGGCAGACCACAACCTACTGGGAGATGGTGTACGGCATGGCCCGGCACGGCATCGTGCACCCGGGCTACCTGCTGGAGAACAGCGTCGAGGGGCTGCTGCTCTTCGCCAAGGTGGAGCCCTGGCTCAAGGAGCTCCGGGCGGCGTCCTCGCCCCGCACCGTGCAGAACGCCGAATGGGCGGCGACCCGGACCGATGCGGGCCGGCGGCTGATGGAGGAACTTCGTGCCCGCGTCACCAAGGCAAGGAGCGCCCGTGCGTCCTGACTCGCTGGTCTTCCTCAAGAGCCTGCTCGACATTCCCGGCCCGTCCGCGTTCGAGAGCGGGCCCGCGCGTCGCTGGCGGAATGAAGCGAAAGGGTTCGGGGCATCGGTCGAGACCGACGTCTCCGGCAACTCGTGGGCGACGATGGCGGGCGGCGGCCCGCATCACGTCGTGTTCGCCGGTCACATGGACGAGATCGGGATCATGGTCTCGTACGTGGACGACGAGGGCTTCCTGAGCTTCGACACGATCGGCGGATGGGACAGCCAGGTGTTCGTCGGCCAGCGCGTGCTCCTGCTGGGCCGCGCGGAAACCGTCACCGGGGTCATCGGCAAGAAGGCCATCCACCTCATGGATCGCGACGACCGCGAGAAGGTGTCCAAGGTCGAGGATCTCTGGATCGACATCGGCGCCCGCAGCCGGGACGAGGCCCTGACGCGCATCCGCATCGGCGACCCCGGTGTCATCGCGTCGAGCGTGCTCGAGTTCCCGAACGGCCGGCTGGTGAGCCGGAGCATTGACAACCGGATCGGCTCGTTCGTGGTCCTGGAGGCGCTGCGGCTCCTGGCCGGCACTCCGGTCCGCGCCTCGATCACGGCCGTGGCCAGTTCGCGCGAGGAGATCTCGGCGACAGGCGGCGGCGCGCGGCCGCTCGCCACCCGGCTGCAGCCTACCGCAGCGATCGTGGTGGACGTCACGCATGCCACCGACTGCCCCGGCATGGACAAGCGGAAGCACGGGGACTATCGCCTGGGAGGAGGGCCGGTGCTGGCCCGGGGCGCCGCGGTGAACGAGCTCCTCTTCGAGCAGCTGGTGGCGGCGGCGGAAGCGGAGAAGATCCCCTATGCCATCGAGGCCAGCGGGCGCGACACCCGCACCGACGCGGAGTCCATCTTCAACGCCGGCTCGGGCGTGGCCACCGCGCTGGTCTCGGTGCCCAACCGCTACATGCACTCGCCCAACGAGATGGTGGCGCTGGAGGACCTGGAGCGGACGGCGGCGCTGCTCGCCGCGTTCGCGCGGCGCCTGGACGACTCCACCGACTTCGTGCCGCGCTAGGCGGCACCCGACTCGAGCGCCCGGGCCGCCGCCTGGCGCACGGCGGCATCGGGATCCTTCACCAGGGACTGCAGTGCCGCGAACGCCGAGGGGCTCCGGGTGAGGGCCAGGGCCTCGATGGCGGCGAGCCGGGTGGACTGCGGCTTCCGCTTGAAGAGGCGGCCGCCGGCCTCCGCCGCGCGGGCGAGCACCTTGACCGATTCGGTGGAGCCCATGCGGCCAAGCGCGAGCAGCATCTCGCGCACCAGGTCGGGACGGTCCTCCGATTCCATCGCCACCGCGACCGACATCGCCACGCCCCGCAGGCGCTCATCGAGGTTCTGCACCACGGCCAGGCGCACCGCGGGCGCCTTGTCCCGGAGCAGGGCCCGGAGCGGCTCGGCGCACCCCGGGGCCGCGATGCGCCCCAGCGCCGCCGCCACCGACCGGCGGACCCGTTCATCCTCGTGGTTCACATGGCGGGCCAGTCGCGGCACCGCATTCTCGAGCCGGAGCTCGCCGGTGAGATCCGCCACGTTCCGGACCACGAACCACTCGTCATGCGTGAGCATGTTGACGAGCAGTTCGGTGCCCTCGGTCATCTGCTTGAGCGCGCCGAAGTAGGCGCGCCGGTCTTCCATCCGGTCGGAGCTCGCCAGCAGGGCGAGCAGCGCCTCGGTGCCGTCCGCGCCCACCCGCTGCAGCACCACCTGCGCATCGCCCCGCCCGTCCGGCGCCGCCACCAGCCGGGCGACCTGCTCCACCACCGAGCGCGGCATCATCCGGCGAATGGCGATGCCGAACGCCCGCCCGTTGCCCGTGCCCCTGGCGCCCTCCTCGGCGCGGACCACGGCGGCGGCGGCCTGCAGCACGCCGGTCCAGTCCTGGGTCGCCACGAGATCATCCACCGCCCGCACGACCTCATTCAGCCGATCGGGAACATCGGTGGCCGCGGCGTCGCGCCGGATCGCCTCGAGGTGCTCCGGCAGCGACTGCACCCGCACCGCGGCGGACGGACGGGTGACCTCCGCGGCCTGCTCGGCGACGGCGACGGCGACCTCGCCATAGGCGTTCCAGTCGCCGGACTCCACCGGGCCGTCCGGCGCCGGCGGCGCCAGGACCAGGATCTCGCGCACGGATGGGTCGAAGGAGATGGCCATCTCGTGCAGCGAGCGGTAGCGGCCGGGCGGTTCCGCCAGCACCCGCATCACGCTCAGTAGTTGCGCCGGCGTCACGGTGGAGGCCAGGCGCAGCTCGCCGGCCCCGCGATCCAGGAGATGGGTGCGCAGGCCACCCACCAGCGGCATGGTGTCCTCGAGCGGCACCCCGTCCACCCGGAGCCGCATGTCCGACGCACGCAGGTCGAGCCCCCGGCCGCCCATCGCGGCGAAGAGGCGCTTGAACTGCGCGGCCAGATCCTCCCGCGCGCTGGGGCGGTCGCGCAGGAGGAACAGCATCGCGGCGAATTCGAAGGCGATCTGAGAGGGTGCAGTCATCGGTACGTGATCCAAAGATTACGCCTCGCGGCGGGCTCGGCAACGCGCGGCCACGAATGCCACCGCGGGCTCGAATCGCCATTCATGGGCCGGCGCGCCGAGGCGTGCGGCGATTTCGGCGGCGGCGGGGGGTGCCGGTGCGCCCGGCAGTCCCAGGGCCGATGCGGTATCGAGATCGTGAGCCAGATGTCCCTGCTCCAGTACCAGCGCACGGTCCAGTGATTCGAGCACGAACTCTCCGTCATGCGACACGGCCAGCGCGGCGCCGGCGGCGGCACGATGCCGCGCGACCGCGCGGCGCACCAGCCGTCGTGCCTGGCGGTCCATCCCTGCCGTCGGTTCATCGAGCAGCAGCAGCTGGGGCCGGAGTGCCAGGACCCCGGCCAGCGCCACCAGCCGCCGGCGTGGCGCGGGAAGGTCGTATGGATGCACGGCCTCCTCGGTCCGCAGTTCGAGAAGATCCAGCGCCTCGGCGACGGCGTGGTCTGCGTCGGCCGCGCCAAGCCGCCGCGGGCCGAAGGCCACGTCCTCGCGAACCGTGCTGGCGAAGAGCTGATGTTCCGGCTGCTGGAAGAGATAGCCGGCGCGGCCCGCGAGATCTTCCGGCATCCGGCCGGTGGTGGCGAGGCCCGCCACCCGCACTTCACCCGCCACCGGGTGCAGCAGCGCCATGGCCAGCCGGAGCGCGGTGGTCTTCCCCGCACCGTTGGCGCCGAGCAGCGCGATGCCGTCGCCAGCCTGCAGCGAGAAGCTGAGTCCGTCCAGGGCCGCCACCGGGGAAGCGCGGTAGGCGAACCGGACGGCGGCGAACTCGAGCAGCGGGTTCACGCCCACCGCGCGAGCGCCTCGGAGACGGTGATCGGCAACCGCCCGCCCGCGAAGCCGGGATCCCGATCGGCCAGCGCCGCCGCGAAGGTCGCCGCTCCGGTGCTGCCGACGCCCGTCTCGGGCAGGGTCGGGTCCGCCAGGAGCTCGGGCGGCGGGCCGTCCCGAACCACCCGGCCGTTTGCGAGTATCACCAGCCGGTCGGCGAATCCCGCCATCCAGTCGGCGTCCTCGCTCGCCACCACCACGAGCGCGCCGCGCCGTGCCTCGGACGCCAGGAGTCCGGCGAGTACGCCGCGACCTTGCGCGTCGAGCGCGCTTCCCGGCTCATCGAGGAGCCAGGCGTCCGGTTGCAGCGCCCGCATCGAGGCGAGGACCACGCGCTGCTGTTCGCCGCCGGAGAGGGAAGCCGGGTGTCGTCCGGACAGGGCTGCGATCCCGAGGTCCTCCATGGCTGCCGCCGCTGCCGCATGAATCCGTGCGCGCGCCCAGCCGAGGTTGGCGGGGGCGAAGCTCACCTCGTCCTCCACCGTGTCGGCGATGCCCGACAACTGGCTCGCCGGATCGGCCGATACGTACGCCACGCGTCCGGCAACGGCGGCACGTCCCGCCGGAGCCTGGGTATCCTCTCCCAGCAGGCGGCAGGTACCCGATACCTCGCCGCCGGTATGCAGTGGCGCCAGGCCCGCGGCCACGAGAAGCAGGGTGCTGGTTCCCGCACCCGGTGCTCCCGCCAGCCAGGTCACCGTGCCGGGGGCCAGCGCGAGCGAGAGGCCGTCGAGCGCCGGCCTCGGGGCATGCGGATAGCGGAAGGTGAGCGACGCCGTTTCGAGCATCAGCCGTGGATCCGCCAGAATCCGGCCAGGACGACCGCCGCACCCGCCACGATCAGCAGCATCCAGTCGGTTGCCGTCGTGCGCACGTCCCGGAGCGCGGTGCGGCGCCCGGCGCCGGCGGCGCGAGTCTCCAGCGCGAGGGTCCGCGCATCCACCTCGTTCATCGTCTGCAGAATGAGCGGGAGCGCCACCGGGGGCAGCGCCGCCAGGCGGCCCAGCGGGCGGCCCCGGATGCGCAGCCCGCGGGACCGCTGCGCCTCGAGAATCCGGTTGACGCGGTCGCGCAGCCGGGGCGCGGCCTGCAGCGTGGCGAGCACCAGCAAGGCCGCGCCGGGCGACCAGCCACGCATGGCAGTGGCATCCAGGAAGCGCGCGGGCTGGAAGGTGCGATAGGCCATGAGCGACGCGAGGATGATCGCGCTGAGCCGTGCGCCCTGCGCCACGGCCGCGCTCCACCCCTCGCCGCCCGCCATCGCGCCGTGCAGGAGAAGCAGGAAGAACCAGAGCGGCACGCTGAGCAGGAACGCCGCGCCGAGCGGCCGGAAATGCCGGGCAATGATGGCGGCCCAGACCACCACGATCAGCAGCTCCAGCGGTCCGGCGGGCGGCGGGGCAAGGAAGGCCACGACCACGACGGCGAGCGTGAGCAGAAAGGGCGTGAACGGGTGCAGTCGCATCGGGTCAGTGCCCGACGGCGCGGGTGCCGGCGGCATAGCGCGCCGCGACCCGTCGCGGGAGGGCCCGGAGCGCGGCACCAACCAGGACAAAGACCAGCAGCTTGTCGAGCACGTCGGTGCCGACACTCGCGGTCGTGACCGCAGCGGCACGGGACAGGCCCGCCCCGGTCAGGAGCGTGGTCACCGCCGTGACGCCGGTGGCGGTGACGCCCTTGAACAGCAGGTAGGAGATGGCCGCGGAGACGAGTCCGGCGGCCAGGCCGGTCAGGAGACCCCACCCCGCCGAGCGCATGGTGCTGCGAAACCCGGCGCGCGCGGCGGCCAGACCCGCCAGCAGTGCGATGACGACCTGGACCGCACCGAACGGGAGCCAGACGAATCCTTCGTAGAGCGAGCGAACGAGCTGGCTCACCACGCCGACGACGATGCCCGTGCCCGGGCCCGCCAGGGCCGCCACCAGCACGGTGCCGGTGCTGTCGAGGTAGACCGGCAGGCCGAGCTGATTCACGACAAAGCCCATGGCCAGGTTCAGCGCCACGGCGGACGGGATGAGTGCCAGCTGGCGTGCAGTCACGAGCGTGGCCGGGCAAGGGTGAATGCCTCTATATTTGGCGCAACTGGACGCCCGTATTCTCGGTTGTGCGTCCTGCAACGGCAACCCTCGCGCCGAGCAGCCTGCGGCGTGCCACCCCTTCGATGATCATGCGCAGTGCCATCCTGGCCGGACTCGCGGCCGTCGGGGCCGTAGCCGGCCCGCTGTCCGCCCAGCGTGCGGTGACGGTACCGCCGGGCCTCATTGCGGACATCAAGTACCTCGCGTCGGATTCCCTGGGCGGGCGCCTCACCGGATCCCCGGGCGCGGACAGTGCCGCGGCGTATCTGGCCCGACGGTTCGCGGCGGTGGGCCTGCAGGCGGCCCCTGGGGGCTGGTTCCAGGACTTTCCCCTCGCGCAGTCGGTACCGGCGCTCGGCGCACAACATGAAGCCCTCTCCGGCCGGAACGTGATCGGGATCCTGCCAGGCCGCGATCCGGTGCTGCGGCGCGAGGCGGTGATCGTCGGCGCGCACTACGACCATCTGGGTGGCGGCGAGTTCGGCAGCCTCGATCCCGACAGCACCGGCAAGATCCACAACGGGGCGGACGACAACGCCTCCGGGGCCGCCGCCCTGGTGTACATCGCCGAGGCGCTGGCGGCGGCGCCTCCGGCCCGGACCGTGGTCTTCATCGCCTTCTCGGGCGAGGAGCTCGGCCTGCTGGGGTCCACGTGGTACGTGAAGCACGCCATCTATCCGCTGGAGCGCACCGAGGCAATGATCAACCTCGACATGGTCGGCCGGATGCGCAACAAGCGGCTCATCGTGTACGGGGCCGCCACGGCGAGGGAATTCAACCCGCTGCTCGATTCGCTCAACTGGTACCAGGGATTCGACCTCCGGAAGCAGGGCGATGGCTACGGCCCGAGCGACCAGTCGGCGTTCTACGCGGCGCACCTCCCCGTGCTGCACCTCTTCACCGACCTGCACGAGGACTACCACCGCACCACCGACGACTGGCAGAAGCTCAACTTCGACGACCTGGCGCGGGTGGTCCAGTTCGCGGCGGGCATCGCGTCCGCACTCGGGAATCATCGCGGCGCGCTCACCTTCGTCGAGGTGCCGACGGCGCACGCCACCCGGCCCGGCGATTCCGCCGTCACCAGCGGCTATGGCGCCTACCTGGGCACCATTCCCGACATGAGCGATTCCCCGGGCGGTGTGCGGCTCATGGGCGTGCGCGGCGGCAGTCCGGCCGATCGCGCCGGCCTCAAGGCGGGCGACGTGATCACCCGGATCGGCCGCTATGACGTGCCGGATCTCCAGGGCATGACCGATGCGCTCCGCCGCTTCCAGGCCGGCGATTCCGCCAGCATCGTCATCCGGCGCGGCGACGCCACCCTGACGCTCGGCGCCATTTTCGGAAAGAGAGACTGACGCGATGCCCGTGCTGGATGGAGACCGGATCGTGGCCGCGCTGCGCGGCGCCTTCGCACGGGACCTGGACCGCGCCGCGATGCTCAAGCTCGCCGCCGAGCGGATCCGCGCCGCCGGTTCGCCCTACACGTCGGTCTACATGTACATGCTGCATGGCGATGAACTGGTGCTCGAGGCGTTTGACGGGCGGGAGACCGGGCACACGCGCATTCCGGTGGGCCAGGGCGTCTGCGGCACCGCCGTCGCCACCCGCGAGGACCAGAATGTCCCGGACGTGCAGGCCATCGGGAACTACATCGCGTGCAACATCTGGACGCGGTCGGAACTCGTGGTACTGATCCGCCGTGGCGAACTGCTGCTGGGCCAGATCGACGTGGACAGCGACGTACCCGACCCGTTCACTCCCGGCGAAGAGGCCGAGGTCCGCAAGGTGGCCGACGCCCTCGCGGTGCTGCTCTAGCGCCCCGCGGACCGCATGGTCCAGACCTTCACCCGATCCATTCGCGGCGTGCAGCTCTTCGAGCGCCGGGCCGGCAGCGGCCCGGCGGCGGTCGTGCTCCATGGCGGCCCCGGTGCCGATCACGGCTACCTGCTCCCCGGGTTCGATGCGCTGGCCACCGGCCGGACGCTGATCTACTACGACCAGCGCGGCGGCGGGCAGTCACCGGTGGACCGCACCGTCCCGGTGGGCTGGCAGGAGCAGGTGGCGGACCTCGAGGCCCTGCGGGAGACGTGGGGCCTCGACGCGCTGGTACTGGCCGGCTATTCCTGGGGCGGACTGCTGGCGATGCTCTACGCCGCGCACCATCCGGAGCGGGTGTCGCGCCTCGCGCTGGTATCGCCCGCGCCGGCGTGGCGCGGGGCCCGCGAGATGTTCGAGGCCGAGTTCACCAGGCGCAACATGGCGCCGGCGCTGCAGGAGGAGCGCCGGCAGCTGCGGGAAAGCGGCCTCCGCGAGCGAGACGCCGCCGCCTACCAGCGCCGCCTCTTCGAGCTGAGCGTGGTGCCCTACTTCCACGATCCGGCTCTCGCACGTGATCTCACCGCCTTCCGGGTCACGGGGCGTACCCAGCAGGAAGTCTGGCGGTCGCTCGATGGTTACGACCTGCGGCCTGCGCTCCGGCAGCTGAGCGTGCCGGCGCTCGTCATGCACGGCGAGGACGACCCGATCCCGATCGCCGCCGCGCGCGCCACCGCCGAGTGCCTCCGCGCCGAGTTCCATCCGCTGCCACGCTGCGGCCATGTGCCCTACGTGGAGCGGTTCGACGAATTCCGGATGCTGCTCGACCGGTTCCTGCCCCGCGATCCCTGACTTTCGGGGCGGGGTTACCTTTGCGGAATGCCCCGCCCCACACCGCTCGACCTCGCGCTGCACCCCCTCGCCGACGAGCGCTTCCCCGCCGTGCGCGACGCCCTCGTGCGCGACCATCGCGACTCCCGCGACCGCGATGCCTTCCTGCTGACGCCGGAAGTGGTACAGCTGGTCCGGGACCTCCGCCCCGAGGACGGGATCGGCGAGGCGATCGACCAGCTGGTGGCCTTCGTGCATCACGCCTACCTGTTCTGGGACGGCGGCCGGATCACCGTCGCGATCGAGCCGGGGCAGCTGGAGCCGATCCTGGCGCATCGCGCATCGGCGCCGGCCGCCAATGGCGCCGCGCGCTACGTGCAGCTGCCGGAGCGCCGGGTCTGGGGAGAGGTCGTGGAGGGAGAGCCGCACGAGCCGCTCGACGGCTGCTTCGTCCATGAACATCCCGACGCCGGCATCCGCGTCCTCGGCATCTTCGGCATGCATCACGACCGGCCGGGATTCAGCGTCGTGGAAGCCGCCGGTCCCCGCGCGGAGCACCTCGAACGCCCGGACGGCTCTCCCCTGTACGCGCCGACGATGCCGGGTGGAGCGGCCGCGCACCTGCATTCGATCGCCGGCGGCGAGGAGCTCCTGGAGCTCGGCTGGCGCACGCGCAGCCTGGCTCCGGAGGGCGCCGCATGAGGCCGGGCACCCAGGTGCCTCCCGGCCTGCTCGAGATGCTTCGCGTTCCCGGCCTCGGCGTGCAGCGCGTGCGCCAGATCCACGCCCGGCTGGGCATTGACAACCTGCCCGATCTCGAGACGGCGGCACTTGACGGGCGGCTGGCACAGCTGCCGCGCTTCGGTGCGCGCACCGCGGAGAACATCCTCCGGAGCATCCGCCTGCTGCGGCAGGCCGGCGGGCGCCGGCTTCGGCATCACGCCGAGCTCGAGGCGGCAGCCGTGGCCGGTGCGCTCTGGCAGGTGCCGGGCGTGGCGGAGGTGTTCATGGCCGGCGCGCTCCGCCGGGCATCGGAAGTGATACCGGAGGTCGTGCTGGTGGCCGTGGCTGATGTTGTACCGGCTGAGTTGTTCCAGGCGCTGGGCCGGCACCGCAACATCGTGGAAATCGCCGGGCAGGACGAACGCCGGGTGACCCTGCGCCTCGCGAGCGGCTCGGTGGTCCAGGTCGTCGCCACGCCGCGGATCAATCTCGGCGCCGTGCTGGTGGAGGCCACCGGCAGCGACGCGCATGTCGATCGGCTTGCCCGCCGGGCCGCGGCCCTGGGCATGAGCCTGACCGGTGCGGCACTCTGGCGCGGCAGCACCTTCGTCCCGACCCCGGACGAGCCGGCGCTCTACGGCGCGCTGGGGCTCGACTGGATTCCGCCCGAGCTCCGCGAAGGCGGCGACGAACTCGACCTCGCCGCGAGCCACCGCCTGCCCCGGCTGGTCGAGACCGCGGACCTCCAGGGACTCCTGCACTGCCATACCGCGTGGTCGGACGGAAGCTCGTCGGTGGAGGCGATGGCGGTGGCGGCGCGGGACGCCGGCTACCGGTGGATCGGCATCACGGACCATGGCCCGGCGGCGGTATACGCCGGCGGGCTCAGCGGCGAATCGCTCGCGCGGGAAGCCGACGAAATTGACGCTCTCAGCGGACGACTCGATGGCATCAGGATCCTCAAGGGCGTCGAGGCGGACATCCTGCAGGACGGCGCGGTGGACGTGGATGCGGCCGCAGCCAGGCGGCTCGACTTCGTGATCGCCTCGGTCCACAGCCGATTCGGGCAGGACCGCGCGGCCATGACCGCCCGCATCCTGCGCGCGCTGGAGCATCCTGCCGTGACCATCCTCGGCCACCCCACGGGGCGGCTGCTCCTCTCCCGCGAACCGTACGACGTGGATCTCGATGCCATCCTCGAGCGTGCCGCCGGGCTGGGCGTGGCCGTGGAGGTCAATGCGGACCCGCACCGGCTGGACCTGGACTGGCGATATCTCGCCCGCGCGCGGGCGCTCGGGGTGCGGCTCGCGATCGGTGCCGACGCCCATGGCGTGGCGGGACTCGACCACATGCGCCACGGCGTCGGCATCGCCCGGAAGGGGCGGCTGGCGCCTACCGACGTGCTCAACACCATGAGCGCAGAGGCATTCCTGGACTTCGCACGGAGCCGCCGGTGAAGCAGCCAGCAAAGAAGGCCGTGAAGCGGACCGGCGCGCGCACGCTCGCCAGCGCCGAGGCCCGGTTTCCCGAGATTCTGAAGCGCCTGCACGGCGCGTACCCCGACGCCCATTGCGAACTCGATCACCGTGACGCGTTCGAGCTGCTCTGCGCCACCATCCTTTCGGCGCAGTGCACCGACGTCCGGGTCAACATGGTGACGCCGGCGCTCTTCGCCCGCTACCCGGATCCCGCGGCGCTCGCTGCCGCCCGCCAGGAGGACGTGGAGGAGATCATCAAGTCCACCGGCTTCTTCCGCAACAAGGCCCGGAGCCTGATCGGCATGGCGCAGGCGGTGGTGGCGGAGCACGGCGGCACCGTGCCGGCGGAGATGGACGCCCTGGTCCGGCTGCCGGGCGTCGGGCGGAAGACCGCGAACGTGATCCTGGGAAATGCGTTCGGGATGAACGAAGGCATCGTGGTGGACACCCACGTGGCCCGCCTCAGCGCGCTGCTCGGCCTCACCCGCCACACCGATGCGCTGAAGATCGAGCAGGATCTCATGCGACTGGCACCGCGCGAGGATTGGGCCCTGCTCTCGCACCTGCTGATCTTCCATGGCCGGCGGGTGTGCATCGCCCGGCGCCCGCGCTGCGGGGAGTGCGTGCTCGCGGACCTCTGCCCCAGCGCCCAGCTGCCGGGCGTCAGCTGACGCCGTCCCTCCACCGGTTGAAGGCCCCGCGCATGCCGTCGTAATGGCCCTGGGGCATGTCGCTCGTTGACGGGCGCTCGATGATCTCGATCGCCCCCATGAAGACGCGACCGGTGATCCGCACCAGCAGCCCGTTCCAGTCCGCCCCCGCGGCCCGACGCCGCTTGTGCTCCGTGCCGGCGAAGAGGGCGCTGGCTTCGTTTTCCACCTGCGTCCCCGGCGGCACGATCACCGCCAGCTTGCCGCACATGACGTGGGCCGCGATCTCGACCACGTCGGTGTCGAACCATGCGTCCCGCAGGTCGAGGCGCACCTCGCCGAATACGGCACGCGCCTCGGTCAGCAGCGGCACCGTCCACCGGCCGTTCCGGACGGCCTGCGAGAAGGTGGCGGAGACCCGCATCCGCTCCAGGGGTGCCGCCGGCACCGGGAGCGCCGGCTCCGCGTAGGGCTGCACGGCGTAGTCGCCGGTCGGTTCGAGATCGCCGATGATCTGCCGCACCGCTGCCGCGGTCGGCGCCTCCCGGAGCAGTTCCAGGCGATGCTCGAACGCCTCGACGGAAAGCTGCTCCCGGGCCTGGGCCACGCAGAGCGCATGCACCGCATCCCGCCGCGCCGCCAGCAGATCGTCAGAGTTCATCGCTCGAATATACCTTTACCGCATGCCGGAGAATCGCCTCGCGGGCAGCGCGTCGCCCTACCTTGCCGCCGCGGCCACCCAGCCGGTGCACTGGTATCCGTGGGGCGACGACGCCTTCCGGGCCGCGGAGGCACAGCGGCGCCCGATCCTGCTCGACATCGGTGCCGCGTGGTGCCACTGGTGCCACGTCATGGATCGCGAGTCGTACGAGTCGGCGTCCCTCGCCGCCTTCCTGAACGACCACTTCGTCTGCATCAAGGTGGATCGCGACGAGCGGCCCGACGTGGACGCACGCTACCAGCGCGCGGTCCAGGCGGTGAGCGGCCAGGGCGGCTGGCCGCTCACCGCCCTGCTGACGCCGGACGGACGGGCCTTCTTCGGCGGCACCTACTTCCCGCCCGAGAGCATCCATGGGCGCCCCGGTTTCCGCACCGTGCTGCGGAGCGCCCTGGATGCCTGGAACGAGCGGCGCCCGCAGGTGCAGGAACAGGCGGACACGCTCACGCGGCTGGTGAGCGGGCACCTGGACGAGTCGGCACCGGGCGCGCTGTCGGAGGAGTTGCTCGACGCCGGCGCCGCCGCCATGCTGCAGGTGTTCGATCCGCAGTACGGCGGGTTCGGGCGCCAGCCCAAGTTCCCGCATCCCGCAGCACTCCGATTCCTTCTCTCACGCTGGCAGGCAACCGGGGATGGCGCCTCCCGCGACGCGGTGGAGCGCACCCTCGATGGCATGGCCCTGGGCGGCTTTCATGACCAGCTCGGCGGCGGATTTCATCGCTACAGCGTGGATGAGCGCTGGATCGTGCCGCACTTCGAGAAGATGTCGTACGACAACGCCGAACTGCTGCTGGCCTATCTCGAGGGGGCGCTGGCGTTCGGCGACGCGCGGCACGCGGAGGTGGCCCGCGGCGTGATGCACTGGGTGCGCGACACACTGGCCATTGGCGATGGGGGCTACGGCGCGAGCCAGGACGCGGATGTCGGTCTCGACGATGACGGCGACTACTGGACCTGGACCCGCGCCGAAGCCGAGGCGGCCCTGTCGCCCGAGGAGTTCGCGGTCGCCGAGGCGTACTGGGACATCCACACCGCGGGCGAGATGCATCATGATCCCGGGCGCAACGTACTGTTCGTCGCCGAAAGCGCCGGGAGCATCGCGCGCCGGATGGGCCTGGGCGAGGCCAGGGTCTCGGAGCTGATCGAGCAGGCGCGGGCGGCGCTGCTCAGGGCCCGGTCCCGGCGGCCGGCCCCGCTGGTGGACGTGAACCGCTACGCGTCGTGGAACGCGATGCTCGCCTCCGCCATGCTGCGGGCCGGCGCCGCCCTCGGTGATCGGGCCGCCGTGGCGCACGCCCTGCTCACCCTCGAACGCGTGCGCGCCGAGGCACCGGGGCCCGACCGCGTCGCGCACGCGAGGGACGGCGACACCGGCCTGCTCGAAGACGGGGTCTTCGTCGCCGAGGCGGCGCTGACGGCGTTCGAGGTCACCGGCGACGACCGGTGGCTGGCCTGGGTAGTCGCCCTCGCCGAGCGGCTCTGGCGCGATCACGAGGATGCGCGGGATGGTGCGCTCTTCGACCTCGCGAATGACGCCGTCGGTGGCGCGCTGCTCGCCGCCCGCGGCAAGCCGGCCATGGATTCGCCCACCCCCTCTCCGAATGGCCTGGCCGCGATCGTCGCGATCCGCCTGGCCCACCTCACCGGCGACGAGCGCTGGCGCGTGCGTGCCGAGCGCGTGGTGGGTGCGTTTGCGGGGGGGCTCAGGAGTGCCGGTGTGCATGCTGCGACCATGCTCCGCGCCGCGGACTGGATCCAGATGCCGGTCACCCAGGCCGTGATCGCCGGGCCCGCAGGCGATCCCGCCGCGCAGCTGATGCACCAGGCGGCCTTCTGCAACTACCTGCCTCGGCTCGTGGTGCGGCGGGTCACCAGCGCTTCGGCGCCCGGGACGCCACCGGAAGTCGGCGCCTTGCTGGCCGCGAGCGACGGACGGGCGGTCGCCGTGCTCTGCGTCGGCCGGAGCTGCCGACTGCCCAGGTACGACGCCGATGCGTGGCAGGCCGAACTTGCCGCGGCAGCGGCGCCGCCAGCCTGAACGCTGGCGCCCGCGGCCCTGCCAGCTAGCTTCCCACGTTCGCAGGTTCCCTTGCCCACCGGTCACCGGAGCTCCCGCATGACCCTCGGCTTCGTCGTGCTCGCCCTCGCCGTGGCCGGCTATCTGCTCATCACCTACAACGGGCTCGTGCGGCTCCGCCAGCTCGCCCGGAATGCCTGGGCGGACATTGACGTGCAGCTCAAGCGCCGGCATGACCTGGTCCCGACGCTGGTGTCCACCGTGCAGGGTCACGCCGGTTACGAGCGTGGCACACTCGAGGCGGTCGTGAACGCCCGGCAGCGCGCGCAGGATGCGTCGGGGCCGGCGGCCGCGGGAGCGGCGGAGTCGGCGCTGGCCAGCCAGGTCAGCCGCCTGCTCGCCATTGCCGAGGCGTACCCCGACCTCAAGGCCGGCGCGAGCTTCCTCGAGCTGCAGCAGGCACTGGTGGACATCGAGGATCACATCCAGAACGCGCGACGGTACTACAACGCCGTGGTGCGGGATCTCGACACGCGCATCCAGCAGTTTCCGTCGAACCTCGTCGCGAGGGCGATGGGATTCCGCGAGATGGAGTTCTTCGGGCTTTCCGATGCCGCCGAGGGAACGGTACCGGGGGTGAAGCTGTGAGGCGCCTCGCCGGTCTCGTCTTGCTTGCCCTGCTGGATGCGGCACCGCTTGCCGCCCAGCGCTCGCTCGCGATCCCGAGCTTTCACTCGCGCGTGGCGGTGAACCGGGACGGCAGCATCGATGTGGCCGAAACGATCGACGTGAGGTTCACCGGCTCGTGGAACGGCATCTACCGCCAGGTGCCGGTCGAATATCGCACGCCGCAGGGCTTCAACTGGTCCATCCGGCTCACCCTGCTGGGTGCCACCGACGAGACCGGCGCGTCGCTCCGCACCGAGGCGTCACGCAACGGCCATTACGTGAAGTACAAGATCTGGGTGCCCGGCGCCCACGACGCCGAGCACACCGTGACGCTGCGCTACCGGGCGACCAACGCGCTCCGCTTCTTCGACGATCACGATGAGCTCTACTGGAATGCCACCGGCGACGAATGGGATGTTCCGCTGGGCATGGTCTCCGCGGAAGTGATCCTGCCGGATGGCGCCACCGGGCTGCGGGAGGCGGCCTTCAGCGGCGCGATGGGCGCCACGCAGCAGGAGGCACTGATCAGCGGGACGGGCACTTCGGTGTCCTTCCGCATGCCGCGGCCGCTGCAGTTCCGGGAAGGGCTGACGGTGGTGGTGGGCTGGGACAAGGGTCTCGTGACAGCGCCGACCGCCACCGACAAGGCCGCCGGGTTCCTGGCGTCCAACTGGCCGCTGGCGCTGCCGCTACCGGTGCTGGCCGGAATGCTGCTGCTCTGGTTCCGTACCGGAAGGGATCCCCGGCGCCTCCCGGTGACCGTGCAATACGAGCCACCGCCGGACCTGACTCCGGCGGAGGCGGGCACGCTCACCGACGAGCGGGTGGACATGCGGGACATCACGGCCACCGTGGTGGATCTCGCCGTGCGCGGCTATCTCCGCATCGAGGAGAAGGAGGAGGAAGCCTTCTTCGGCCTCACGAAGCGGACGGCCATCACCTTCCATCGCCTGAAGGCGCCGGCGGAGTGGAGCACCCTCGCCCCGCACGAGCAGAGTGTCCTCGAGGGGGTCTTCAGGGATGGCGCCACCGCCGTGCCGCTCTCCGACCTCAAGGACGAGTTCTACAAGGAACTGCCCGGCATCAAGCAGGGGGTCCAGGACCGGCTCATGAGCCGGCAGCTCTACCGCTCGCGGCCGGATACGGTGCGGACAATCTGGGTGGGAGCCGGCGTCGTCACCGGTGCGCTGGTGGCGATCGGCGGCTCGGCGCTGTCGGGGCGATTCTCCCTCACGCCGGTGCCGTTCGTGGTGGCGGGCGTGCTGGTCGGCCTCATCGTCGTCATCATCGGCTGGAACATGCCGGCCCGGACCGTGGCCGGCGCGCGGATGCTGGAGCGGCTGCTCGGCTTCGGCGAATTCCTGGAGCGGGTGGACCGGGAGCAGTACCAGGACGTGAAGCGGACACCGGAGATGTTCGAGAAGTTCCTCCCCTTCGCCATGGTGTTCGGCGTGGAGAAGCAGTGGGCCCGCGCCTTCCGGGACATCTACACCGAGCCGCCGCGGTGGTACACCGGCAGCAACTACGGCGCGTTCAATGTGTCGAGTTTTTCGCACAGCCTCTCCGCCATGACGGCGCAGACGGCCAGCACCATGACATCCGCGCCGCGCACCTCCAGCGGCTCGGGATTCAGCGGCGGCTTTTCGGGAGGCGGCGGGGGCGGCGGCGGGGGTGGCGGGTTCTGACACACGAAAGCACGAAAACACGAATGACGGCTCTTTGGCGTACGGTCGCTCGTCGTACGCCCTAAGGACGCATCAACGGCCCGTCACAGTTCGCGCGCGAGCCCGGCTCGCCATATTGCACCCGCACCAGCCGCTCGGGCCGCGCGTCGAGATCCAGGATGAACATCGTCGAGTAATCCGCGTCACACAGGTCGGGGAGCTCCGGTCCGCCCAGCGCCGTCACGATCCGGGGAATGGTGTTGCTGTGCCCCACCACCAGTACCACGCTGCGCCGGGGCTGGCGCCGCACCGCGGCGGCCACCGCCCGCACGTGCGCCGCGCCTCCATCACCCAGCGGCACGACAACGGGAGTCAGGTGCCGCGCGCGCAGGACAGCCGCCGCGGTGAGTCTCGTGCGCTGGCGCGAGGTGACGATCACGGCCCGGACGTCGGCGCGCGCAAGCACCACTCCGAGCGATTCGGCCCGCGCCTCGCCGAGCGCGCTGAGCGGTGGATCATCGCCCGGTACGGCCGCCTTCTCCGCGTGGCGGACCAGGATGACGGTCTGGGCCGGCAAGCTGGCCGGCACCAGCAGAACCGAAAGCAGGCCAAGCCACACCAGCTGCTGCAGGCCCGTCATCCGCTACTTCGCCAGCCCGATCTGCTTCATGAACGTCTGGTTGTCCCAGTAGAGGTACTCCTCGTCCATGACCCCGCCCTTCCAGTGTCCGATGGTCGCCATCGGCACGGAGAAGGACTTGCCGGTCGGCTGGACGAACTTGCCGTTCCCGAGGGGCATCGGCTTGCTGAACGTGCCGGTCATGGTGCCGGTGACCGCCGTCCAGTCTCCCGACGCGATGCGGATGGGGTGTTCGCTGATCTTCGTATCCGGAGCGAAGACGAACTGCCCCTTGAGGTCGGCGATGTGCGGCTCAATCCCCCTGGTGGTGTGGCCATCGGGCCAGTGCACCAGGATGTCATTCGCGTGGCTCTCGTGCAGGCGGTCCCACTTCTGGTTGCTGTAGACATCGAAGTCGAGCGTGTCGAAGGTGGCGAGGCGCGCCGCCGCCGTGGCATTCGCGGCGGTGACAGCCGCCAGTGCTGTCCGGAGCGAATCCGCCTCCGTCTTGAGCGCGGCGTTCGCGGCACCGCCACAACCGTTCACGGCGACGGAGCCGAACCCGGCCAGCAGGAGGACCAGAACAGAGCGTGAGCGCTTGGGACTCATATCGGCCTCATCAGCGTGAAAGGGTCCGTAATCTTGCGGTCCGGATGCTGTACCCCGCAAGAGCCGCCGTCGAAGCGTCCGCTGGCGTCCGGCGCCGCCATGCCGGTACTATCCTGACGCACCCGAACGCGGGACCGGACCCATGGCCACGGAAATCCAGCGCATCACCGACCAGTTCCATCGCGCCTGGAATGGCGATGCCTGGCACGGACCCCCGGTGGCCGTGATCCTCGCCTCCATTGACGCGCGGACCGCCGCCTGGAAACCCACCCCCGGGACGCACTCGATCCGCGAACTCGCCGCACACATTGCGGTCTGGCTCGACACCGCCCGCCGCCGGCTGGCCGGGGAAGACTACCAGCCCGGTGCGGCGGACTGGTTCATTGAGCCCGCCGAAAAATGGCCGGACACGGTACAGCGACTGGGCCGGACATGGATGGCGCTGGTTTCCCTGATCGAGAAGACGCCCGAAGCCCGCCTGGCCGAGACCATGCCGGGCCAGTCATACACCGGCTACGTCCTGCTGCATGGCGTGCTGCAGCACTCGCTCTATCACGCCGGCCAGATCGCGCAGCTCCGGCGGATCGCCAGCGAGCAGTAGCGCACGGAAGACACTTCGAAAGATCACGAAAGGAACTGCCTCATGCCGCTGGAGATCCTGCGAACCATTCACATCGTCACCGGCGCGCTCTGGGTGGGCGCCGTGGTGTTGCTCGCGTGGTTCATCGCGCCGGCCGCCGGCGCACTCGGGCCGGCAGGCGGCGCCCTGATGAGCCACCTGAACAACGTCCGCAAGATGCCCCGTTACATGTCGGCCATGGCCGTCCTCGCCATCCTCTCGGGGCTCTCCCTGATGGGCATGGTGTCGCATGGCAACAGCGGCTGGATGCATACCCATATGGGCATCACCATCAGCATCGGGGCGGTGCTCGGCATCCTGGGCTTCGCGCACGGGATCGCCACCATCATGCCGCTCACGCGCCGCATGGCGGCCCGCGGCGCCGAGATTGCGAAGGCCGGCCGGGCACCCACCGGAGATGAGCAGGCCGAGATGCAGCGCGATTTCCGGAAGCTGGGGCGCAACACCCGGATCGCCGCCACGATGCTGCTCCTGGCCCTCGTGGCGATGGCGATGGCGCGCTACATCCCTTAGGGGAAGATCCCCAGCTGTTCGTAGCTCAGGGCGATCTTGTCGATCGCCACGATCATGGCGGCGGTGCGGAGGTCAGCCTTCCCTCCGTGCCGGCGCCAGGTCTCCCGGATCGGGTGATACGCGCCGATCATCGTCTCTTCCAGGCCGGAGTTCACCAGATCCTCCTCGCCCGCGCCGTGCGTGAGCGCCTCCCGCTGTTCCGGCGAGAATGAGCGGCCGGTTACTCCTTCCACCGCCCCCAGCATCCGTTCGAACGCTCCCTGCTCGAAGCGCTTCTGCATCCGCCCGAAGCGCACGTGACCCAGGTTCTTCACCCACTCGAAATAGGAGACGGTGACACCACCGGCGTTGATGAACGCGTCCGGGACGACCATGACCTTGCGCTGGGCGAGGATGGCGTCGGCCTCCTGGGTGGTCGGCCCGTTGGCCGCCTCCACGACGATCTTCGCCTTGATGCGCGGGGCGTTCTCCTCCGTGATCTGCCGCTCCAGCGCGGCCGGGATCAGGATGTCGCACTCCAGTTCCAGTGCATCCTCCCGCCGCGCCAGCGCCGTGGCACCGGGGAAATCCTTGAAGGTTTTCCGTTCGTCCCGCCACGCCAGCACCTTCGCAACGTCAATGCCCTTGGGATTGGCGATGGCACCGTCCGCCTCGGCGAGCCCGACGATCACCGCGCCGCCCTGCGCGAAGAACTGCGCGGCGTGGCGCCCGACGTTGCCCAGTCCCTGGATCACCACCCGTTTCCCGTCGAGACCGGCCGACAGGCCCAGCGCCTTCATGTCCTCGGCGACGCTCACCACCTCCCGGGTCCCGAAGAAGACCCCGCGGCCGGTGGCCTCGGTCCGGCCCCGGACACCGCCGGCGCTCACCGGCTTGCCGGTGACGCAGCCGAGCGCGTCCAGTTCGCCCGCCTTGAGCTGGCTGTAGGTGTCGGCGATCCACGCCATCTCCCGGGGACCGGTGCCCACGTCCGGCGCCGGCACGTCGAGGCCCGGGCCCATGAAGTTCTTGCGCACCAGCTCGAACACGTAGCGCCGGGTGATGCGCTCGAGTTCCGCCACCGAGTAGGTCTTGGGCCTGAGCTTGATCCCGCCCTTGGCGCCGCCGAAGGGCACGTCCACCAGGGCGCACTTGTAGGTCATGAGCGCCGCCAGCGCCTGGACTTCGTCGCCGTCCACCGTGTCGGCGTAGCGGATGCCGCCCTTGCAGGGCAGCTTGTGGTGGCTGTGCTCCGCGCGCCAGGCGTGCATCACCTCGATGCGGCCGTCGTCCCGCTTGATGGGGAAACTGGTGTAGAACAGGTTCTTGCTCGCCTTGATGTTGGCGAGCAGCGTGGGGTCGTGGCTGGTGAAGGCGGCGGCCCGGTCGAAGGCCTGGTTGACCTGCTCCAGAAAGCTGGAACCGAGTGACATGCATGAACTCCGGTGGTGGGTGACGTGAACTCCCCTCACGATAGCATGACTGCAACCTTTTTGCCCGTTCCTGCGTCCGTTCCCGAGCGTCTCCGGTTCGCCACCAAGTCCTTCAGCGCGGGAACTTCGATGCCTGCAGCCGCCTTCGTTCGCCTGCTGACCTGCACCATGCTGGCCGTGGCACTCGCCAGCCCGGCCTCCGCGCAGCGCCGGCGCGCCACCCCGGTGTCACGCGCCCCGGCGTCGATTCCGATCTCGAACATCCGGTATCAGGTGACGTTCGACAGCGCCGCGGCCGCGGCGCGCACCCTCCGGCTCCGCATGAGCTTCGATGCGGCCTCGGCCGGCACCGTACTGCTTTCGCTGCCGGCGTGGACCCCGGGCGCCTACGAGGTCAGCAACTTCGCCGCCAATGTGCTGGATTTCGCGCCGGCGGCGGGCGGTCAGGCCCTGACGTGGGACAAGCTGGATCCCGACACATGGCGGATCCGCGCGGCCGCAGCCGGCCCCGTCACGGTGGACTACGGCATCATCGCCGATTCGCTGGACAACGCGATGGCCTGGGCCCGGCCCGACTTCGCGTTCTTCAACGGCACGAACGTCTTCTTCTTCGCCGAGGGACGGGATCTCCGGTTCCCCGCAACCGTGAGCGTGGCGACGCAGGCCGGATGGAAGGTGCGCACCTCGATGCATCGGGTGGGCCCGGGCGAGGTCTTCCGCGAGACCAATTACCACGACCTCGTGGACATGCCGTTCTTCGTGGGGCGCTTCGACGACGATTCGGCCCAGGTGGCCGGCAAGTGGCAGTGGCTCGCCACCTACCCTGCCGGCGCGCTCGCCGGCCCGGCACGCGCGGGGGTGTGGGACGCCCTCCGCCGGATGACGCCGGCCGAAATCGCCGTCACCGGCGTCCAGCCATGGGATCACTACGTGACGTTCATGGTCTTCCAGCCCTACCCCGGCGGCAGTGCGCTGGAGCACCAGAGCTCGCATCTCGGCATCTACACCCCCCAGCTCATCGGCACGCCGATCCTCGCGTCCATCACGGCGCACGAGATGTTCCACGCCTGGAATGTGAAGCGGCTCCGCCCCGCGGAGATGGTGCCCTACAACTACGAGCACTGGCAGCCGACCACGCTCCTCTGGGTGAGCGAGGGCATCACCGACTACTACGCCGACCTGGCGCTGGTCCGTGGAGGGATCGAAGACTCCGCAGCGTTCCTCCAGCAGACGCAAGGCAAGATGCAGACCGTGGACGCCGCACTGCCGGTCGCGCTCGAGGACGCCTCCCTCTCGACCTGGGTGCACCCGAAGGATGGGACCGGCTACCTCTATTACCCCAAGGGATCGCTCGCGGGATTCATGCTCGACATCATGATCCGCGATGCCAGCGACAACCGCCATGGCCTCGACGACGTGATCCGGGACCTCTATCGCACCACCTGGCTCAAGGGGCGGGGTTTCACCACCGCCGAGTTCTATGGCTCGGTCGGGCGCATGGGGAACGGGCTCGCGCTCGAGGACTTCCACCGGCGCTACGTGGACGGACGCGAGCCGTTGCCGTGGGGCACGGTGCTTCCGCTCGCGGGTCTGCACCTGAAGACCGATTCGACCCAGGTGGCGCGGATCGGTGTAGCCACGCAGCGTGACTCCACCGGCGAGCATGTCATGCAGGTGGCGCCTGGCAGCATGGCCGCGGATGCAGGCATCGAGGCGGGAGATCTCCTGCTCTCCGTCGGCGGGGTGGCGACCGACAGCGCCAACTGGGCGGACACCTATCGCAGCCGCTACGGCTCGGCGTCAGGAACCTCGGTCCCGATCATCGTGCGCCGCGGCACGGCACAGCGCACCCTCGCCGGCACCGTGCGGCTCGCGTGGGTAGTCACCACCACGCTCGAACCCGATCCGAATGCCTCGCCCAAGGCCCGGCGGGTGCTGCACGGCATCCTTACCGGTACCGTGACCGGCTCGCGGTAGTGTTGGGCGCCGATTGACAGACCGCGTCTCGGATTGCACCGTTTAGCCGTCTGCTGGCCTTTTCTTCATCGTGTCAGGGGGAACCATGGCTGGACGTCGTACGATCCTGGGTTTGGCAGTGGCAATCGCGGCAGCCGGGGCCTGCAGGGAGAAGCCGGCGGAAACCGCCGCCGCGGCACCGCCGCCTCCGCCGATGCCGCAGGAGGTCACGGTCCATGCGCGAGATTTCGCCTTCGACGCACCGGATACCATCAGTGCCGGCCTGACCGCGTTCAAACTGATCAACGACGGGCCGGGGCTGCATCACGCCCAGCTGCTTCGCATTGACAGCAGCAAGACCGTGGATGAGGCACTGGCGGCGATCAAGGCGGCCAAGACCTTTCCTGTGTGGCTGGTAGCCTCCGGCGGCCCCAATGCCGTGGCGCCGGGCGACTCGAACGTCGTCGTGCAGGAGCTGGCCGCCGGCCACTACCTGTGGATCTGCTTCGTGGATATCCCCGGTCACGTGCCGCACTTCGTCAAGGGCATGGACCGGGAACTGGTCGTGCGTCCCGCCACCGGTCCCGCCGCCACGCCTGCCGCCGCCGACATCAACGTCACCCTGCGCAGTTTCGGCTTCGATTTCTCGGCGCCGCTCACTGCCGGGCGCCATACGTTCCGGGTCGAGACCGCCGCGAATGCGGACCAGGGGCATGAGCTGGTCATGTTCAAGCTCGACTCCGCACGGACGGACCGGGATTTCATGGCGTACATGCAGGACATGTATGCCGGAAAGGCAAAGGGACCACCGCCGGCCCGGCCGGTCGCCGGAGTCGCCGAGATCCGCAGCGGCATGCCGGTTGAATTCACCACCGACATCACGCCCGGGGACTATCTGCTCATCTGCTTCCTGCCGGACATCACCGACGGCAAGCCGCATTTCATGCATGGCATGATGCAGACGATTCATGTGAGCTAGGCGGGAGGCGGTTATTATTCCCTCCTCAGTTCACCCCGAGGAGCCGCCGTGTCCAGCACTGCCACGATCGAGACCGCGAAGGGCACCATCATCGCCGAACTGTTCGACGATGAGGTGCCCGGCACGGTGCAGAATTTCCGGAAGCTCGCCAACGACGGCTTCTACGACGGCACCCGGTTCCACCGGGTCATCTCCGATTTCATGATCCAGGGCGGCGATCCTCTCTCCAGGGATCCGGACAACCCGCGCGCCGGCACCGGCGGGCCGGGCTACACCATCAAGTGCGAGACCGGGCGCAATACCCACCGGCACGTCGCCGGCACCCTCTCAATGGCGCACGCCGGCAAGGACACCGGCGGGAGCCAGTTCTTCATCTGCCACTCCCCGCAGCGGCATCTCGACGGGGTGCATACCGTGTTCGGTCAGGTGACCTCCGGCCAAGACGTGGTCAACGCCATCCGCAAGAACGATGTGGTCACCTCCATCCGGGTCGCGCCCGCTGCAAGTTGATTTCGCGGTCATCGCCGACTACGCGCTGATTGACCAGGCCGGCAAGCTGAGCGTCCTGGGCATCTTCCAGCATGTCTGGGTCCAGCAGTTTCCGGCCGTGCACCCGCGCACGCACCTGGTGCTCCGGGTGCGCGGACGGAGGACGGAGATCGGCGTGCACACCCTCCGCATCCGCTTCCTCGATGACAGGGGGGAGGAGCTGCTGGGCGGGGACGGGTCAGTACAGTTCGGCGAGCCGCCGGCCGGCGTGGTGGATGTGGAGGCCGGCGCCGTGCTGGTGTTCGACGTGCCCCTTCCCCGCCCCGGACCGTACCGCTTCGAGATCACCCTGGACGGCACCGATGTCACCACCGTGGCCCTTACCGCCAGCACCGGAGAAGGGTTCCGGAACCCTCCCGCCGAGGCCTAGCTTCCTTCCTGCCGCCTTCAGCATAGCTTCAGAAGCACTGTCACAGTTTGTCGCGGTTGCGCATCCCACCATTCCCGCCCGGGAGTCACCATGCGCTCTGCCTCACCTCGACGCATCACCGCGTTTCTCACTGCCATTCCGCTGGCCGTCTTGCCCGCCGCAGTGCTTGCCCAGGGCTACGGTGTCTACGAGCAGGGCACCTGTGTCATGGCGCGCGCCGGCACCGGCGTCGCCAGCCCCTGCGCCGACGGATCCAGCATCTACTTCAATCCGGCCGGCATCGCCACCGCCACCGGCTCCTTGCTGAGCCTCGGGGCCACCGGCATCGGCGTGAGTGGCGGCTTCACCGATGACCTGACCGCCTTCCACACCGGCCTGAAGTCGGATGTGCATCTCGTGCCACACGGATACTTCGTGCGCCCGATCAACGACCGGCTCACGGCCGGCCTCGGCGTGTTCGTGCCCTATGGCCTCGCCGTGGACTGGCCGACCACCTTCGAGGGACGGTTCCTCGGCCACCACAGCAAGATCCAGGCGATCTACGTGCAGCCCACGCTGGCGGCGAAGGTCACGCCGCACATTCGCCTCGGCGCGGGATTCGACCTCTCCTTCGTCAGCGTCGGACTTTCGCAGCGACTCGACCTGTCCAGCCAGAACACGACCACTCCCGGCGTCACCTTCGGGATGATCGGCGTCCCGGCGGGAACCGACTTCGCGGATGTGGCACTCACCGGCCACAGCACCGGCGTGGGCGGGCATTTCGGCGCCCAGGTGGACGTGATGAAGGACCTGACCCTCGGCGCGCGATACATGCTCCGGCAGACGGTCAACTTCGACCACGGCAAGGCAACCATCACCCAGGTTCCCACCGGGCTCACGCTCGCCGCCGGCAACCCGTTGGGCGCACCGGCCGGCACCCCGATGGACGCCGTGCTGGCACCGCAGTTCTCCGGGGCCGGCCCGCTCCAGACCCAGACCGGCAGCACCTCGATCACCCTGCCGGCACAGCTCGTGGCTGGCGTGTCGTACCGCGGCGTCGAGCGGCTCAACCTGCTCGCCGATTTCCAGTACACCGACTGGCGGGTGTTCGACACCCTGTCGATAACGCTCGCGAACCTCGGCACCACCAATATCCCCGAGGACTACAAGCGGGCGTACACCTGGCGGTTCGGCGCGACCTATGACGTCTCGCCCACCACGACCATTCGCGCCGGCTTCTACACCCACAACGGCGCCGCCCCGGACCAGACGGTCACGCCGAACCTGCCCGAAGGGCACCGGAATTCATGGACCGTGGGCTTCGGCACCGTCATCGGGCGCGGCATCGGGCTCGACCTGGCCTACCAGTACATAGACCAAGGCGACCGCCGCGGCCGCACTGTCCGTGAGAACCCGGCCCTCACGCCGGCCCAGAACACCAACGGCCTGTACCAGTTCCGCGCCCACCTGGTGGGTGCCACGCTGCACTACGCGTTCTGACCCGGGAGAGACCACGATGACACTGCGTGATTCGGCGGCCGCTCTCCTCCTTGCCGCCCTGCTTGCCGGCTGCCGCGCCGACCAGACCCTCGCGCCGCCGACTTCCGCCACCGACAATGGCGGGCTCTTCCTTCGGTACATCTCGCTGGGCAACAGCATCGCCGCCGGCTTCCAGTCGGGCGGCATCAACGACAGCACCCAGCGCGCCTCCTTCGCCGTGCTCTTCGCGCAGCAGGCCGGGACGCCGTTCGCCTATCCGGCGCTGGCGGGCCGCGGCTGCCCGGCGCCGCTGGTCAACAACGTGACGCAGGAGCGGGTGGGCGACCAGCCCGCCGGCCAGCCCTGCGACCTGCGCCAGGTACCGCTGCCACCGTACCTCAACAACCTGTCGGTGCCCGGCCTGGATGTGGCGAATGCCTTCAGCAATACGTCGCCCGATGTCACCACCTATTCCCGGCTGACCCAGTTCTTCCTGGGCGGACGGACCCAGGTGCAGTGGCTCATGCTGGAGAAGCCGACCTTCGTCTCGGTGGAGATCGGGCCGAACGACGTGCTCGGCGCGATCGTCTCGGACGCCAACCCCGGCGACCCCGCCGAGGTGACGCCACCAGCCGCATTCGCGGCCGACTACCGGAAGCTCGCCGACAGCATCAAGGCCACCGGCGCGAAAGCCGTGCTGTTTACCATTCCGAATGTGACGCTGGTGCCGTATGTCTCGACCGGCAGTACCTACTGGTGCATCAAGAACCAGCCGGCCTGCGGCTTCACCACGCCGTCACCGTTCCCGCCAACCTTCACCGTGAACAACAATTGCGCCCCCGGGGCCGCCGTTCCGGGCGCCAAGGGCGATTCCATCCTGGTGCCCTGGGTGAAGGGCGTGCCGCTCATCGCCGCCGCCGCGCAGGG
>DASTBA010000097.1:0-22532 GCA_035712285.1 Gemmatimonadales bacterium
GAGCCGGATAGCTTCCCCCGCCGTGCCCACCCGCGCCCCGCTCCTCGACGAACGCGCCATCGCCCGGACACTCGCGCGGATGGCGTCCGAGGTCGTTGAGCGCGCCCGCGGCACCGACGGCCTGGTGCTGGTCGGGATCCAGCGCCGCGGCGTGGAACTCGCCTACCGGATCAAGCGCCTGATCGACCAGGTCGAGCGCACCAACATTCCCTGCGGCAAGCTCGATATCACCCTCTACCGTGACGACCTGCAGACCATCGGCCCCAAGCCGGTGGTGGGCGAGACCAGCCTGCCGGAGCTCGACGACCGCACCGTCATCATCGTGGACGACGTGCTCTTCACCGGCCGCACGGTGCGCGCCGCGCTGGACGAAGTCAGCGATTTCGGGCGCCCGCGCCGGGTCCTGCTGGCGGTGCTGGTGGACCGGGGCGGCCGGGAGCTGCCCATCCAGGCGGACGTGGTGGGTGCGGTCGTCAGCGTGGCCGAGCGGGACCGCGTGGATGTGCTGGTGAGCGAACTGGACGGCCAGGACATTGTCCAGCTGGTGCGAGGTGATGGATGACGGGAGTGTCCGGACTCGGCAAGGACCTCGTGGGGCTGGAGCCGCTCGGTGCCGACCAGATTCGCCTGATTCTCGACACCGCCGAGCCGTTCAAGGAAGTCAGCGAGCGCCAGATCAAGAAGGTTCCCGCCCTCCGCGGCAAGACCATCGTCAATCTCTTCTTCGAAGCCAGCACCCGCACCCGCATCTCCTTCGAGTTTGCCGAGAAGCGCCTCTCCGCGGACACGGTGAACGTCGCGGCGGTGGGGAGCTCCGTCTCCAAGGGCGAAACGCTGGTGGATACCGCGCGCAACCTCGAGGCGATGCGGATCGACATGGTGGTGATCCGGCATTCGTCCTCCGGGGCCGCCCGGTTCCTGGGCGACCGGATCAACAGCAATGTCATCAACGCCGGCGACGGCAAGCACGAGCACCCGACCCAGGGCCTGCTGGACATTCTCACCCTGCGCGACCGGTTCGGCCGGATCGAGGGGCTCAAGGTGGCCATCGTCGGCGACGTGCTCCACAGCCGGGTGGCACGCAGCAACATCTGGGGGCTCCGGGCCCTCGGCGCCGAGGTCGCGGTCTGCGGCCCCCCGTCGCTGTTGCCGCGGAACATCGGTGATCTCGGGGTCACCGTGCTTCCCCGGGTGGAAGACGCGATCCAGTGGGCCGACGCGCTCAACGTGCTGCGCCTGCAGCTCGAACGGATGACGGCGGGGTTCATCCCCTCGCTCCGCGAATACAACCGGGTCTTCGGCGTGTCCACGGAGCGGCTGCGGCGCGCGTCGAAGGATCTGACCATCCTGCATCCCGGCCCGATGAACCGCGGCGTCGAGATCGATTCCGACGTGGCCGACGGAGAGCACAGCGTGATCCTCCCGCAGGTGACCAACGGTGTTGCAGTCCGCATGGCGGTGCTCTACCTGCTGGCCGGCGGCCAGTCGGGCAAGTCGGCCGCGGCCGAGGGAGGCGAACGATGAGGCCGCTGCTCATCCGGGGCGGGCGGGTGGTGGATCCGGCGAGCGGCCGGGACGAGATGGCCGACGTGCTCCTCGCCGGCGGCAAGGTGGAGGCGGTGGGCCGTGCTCTCGGCACGCCGGATGAGGCCGAGGTTCTCGATGCCACGGGACTGGTCGTGGCGCCCGGATTGATTGACCTCCACACCCACCTGCGCGAGCCGGGGCAGGAGGAGCTGGAAACGATTGCTACCGGTGCAGCAGCGGCGGTGGCGGGCGGCTTCACCGCCGTCTGCGCCATGCCCAACACCGATCCGGTCTGTGACAACCAGGGCGTGGTGGGCTTCGTGGTGGGCCAGGCCCAGCGGGCGGGGAAGGCACGGGTCTATCCGATCGGCGCGATCTCCGTGGGGCAGAAGGGGGCGCAGCTCGCGGAGTTCGGCGAGCTGGTCGGGGCGGGGGCGGTGGCGGTGAGCGACGACGGCAAGCCGGTGATGTCGAGTCACCTGATGCGGACGGCGCTGGAGTACGCCCGGGTCTTCGGCATTCCGGTAGCGGACCACTGCGAGGAGATGACGCTGGCCGAGGGCGGCGCCATGCACGAGGGGCTTGTGTCCACCCGGCTCGGCCTCAAGGGCATCCCGGCCGCGGCCGAGGAGATCATGGTGGCGCGCGACATCCTGCTGGCGGAGCTCACCGGCGGGCACGTGCACCTCTGCCACATGTCCACGCGC
Source organism: Gemmatimonadales bacterium (assembly GCA_035712285.1). GTDB lineage: Bacteria > Gemmatimonadota > Gemmatimonadetes > Gemmatimonadales > GWC2-71-9 > CAMLHP01. The sequence continues at coordinate 2,235 of DASTBA010000097.1, forward strand.
GGGTCGGTGGAGCTGATCCGCCGCGCCAAGGAGCGCGGCATTGCCGTGACCGCGGAGGCGTGCCCGCATCACTTCACGCTGACGCACGAGGCCTGCGAGGGGTACGACACGAATGCCAAGATGAACCCGCCGCTGCGCGAGGCGGAAGATCGTGAGGCCATCCGGCTGGCGCTTCGTGACGGCACGATTGACGTGATTGCCACCGACCACGCGCCGCACCACTACGATGCCAAGGAGCGCGAGTTCGACCAGGCGCCCAACGGGATCATCGGTCTCGAGACGGCGCTGCCGCTCGCGATGGCCGAACTGGTCGAGACCGGCCTCCTGACGCTGCCGCAGCTGATCGAGCGGATGAGCACCATCCCGGCCCGGATCTTCCACCTCCCGGGCGGCTCGCTGGCCCGGGGCGCTGCCGCGGACGTGGTGGTCCTCGACCCGGCGGTGAACTGGATGGTCGAGCCTTCCGCGTTCTTCTCGAAGAGCCGCAATACGCCGTTCAGTGGTCGCAAGGTGCGCGGGCGAGCCGAGCATACCGTCGTCCGGGGACAGGTGGTGTACCACCGGTCGCCGGCCCCTGCATTGCGCTGAGCTAACACTTTCTGAATATTTGCGTTGGCACGCTCCTTGACGTGCCGGCGGCCGAAGCACTCCGGTTGCCGTATCCCCCTGGCAAGGAAGGCCGATACGATGGGGAAATCACCTGATCGGGGATCCAGCCCGGTTGAGTCCCTGCTCGCCGAGCGCTCGCAGTTCGAGGAGTGGCTGGCCCGGCTCGCCGCCTCTGATGCTCCGGACGCCGTGCGGCGCCGGGTGCAGGCGGACTACGAGGCGCGCCTGGGCAAGGTCATGCAATCCCTGCGGGAGCACGCCGACGCCATCGCCACTGACCTGGAACGGTATCGCCGCTCGCTGACCGATCTCGAGCGCCGGCAGGGCGAGGCGGAGGAGACGGTGTCGGAGGCCGAACTCCGTCATTCAGTCGGGGAGTACACCGATGCCAAGTGGAGCGAGATCAGCCGGGTCCAGAACGCCTCGCTCGAGGGAATCCGGTCCGAGCTGGAGCGCGTCCGGCGCGAGATCGGCCGGCTGACCGAGGTGCAGGGATCCATCGAGGGTGGGAACGAAGCGACGGCTCCCGAGCCGGCGGCACCGGCTCCTGCGCCAAAGACGGCCCCAGTTCCAGCCCCGGCCCCGGCGGCACCGGTGCGCGCGGCAGAAGCACCGGCACCGGCCAAGGCCAAGGTGGCATCGGATGACGAACTGGATTTCCTGAAATCGGTGACAGTCGAGCAGGCCTCGTCTCTGTCGCCTGCCAACGCCACTGACCACCAGTCATCGTCATCCGCCGAGGTCGCGCCTGCGTCCAAGGCGCCGGCACCCAAGCCCGAACCGGTAGCGGAGCCGGTGGCCGCCGCCGCTGCTCCGGCACCTGCAAAGGCGGCCGCCTCGGCGTCAGGATCGGTCAAGACGCTGAAATGCGGCGAATGCGGGACGCTCAACCGGCCGACCGAGTGGTATTGCGAACGCTGTGGGGCGGAGTTGGCCGCGTTGTAAGTCGGGACGACGGACTGGCAGGAAGATGCTAAACTGTAACAGCTTATGGATTCGACCTCACGAATTACTTGAGAACATCTTTGTGATGTGAAAAAGGGCGCCCGATCCGGCGCCCTTCGTGTTCTCGTGCTTTCGTGTGCCTACTTCTTGGCGGCCGCGTTGCGGGCCTTGGCGATGCGGCTCTTCTGTCGGGCGGCGGTGTTCGGGTGGATCAGGCGCTTGCGCCCGGCCCGATCCAGCAACTGGCTGGCCGCCTTCTGAGATCCTTCGTCCGCACCGGCCGCGCGCGCCTCCCTGACGGCTGACCGGACCTGGCTCCGCTGGGCCCGATTCCGCGCGCGGGCGGCCCGGTTCTGACGCATGCGCTTCTTGGACGACTTGATTCGCGGCACGACTTCCTCGTTCGGTGAATCCGGGGCGCCTGTCGTCCCGGAGCGGCTGGAAAGGATAGCCGCCAACTCCTGTAAGGTCAAGCGGCTACAACTTTTGACTTGAGGGGGCGCCTCCATGTAAACTCCCCTCGCCTCGACCGGCGGGACGCGCTCTGGAATCACAGCTTGGCAACTTCATTCTGGCCCTTCCGATGCTCGTATTCGCCATGGTGGCGCACGAGTATGCGCACGGCGCCGCGGCGTTCTCCCAGGGCGACGATACCGCCTACATGCTGGGGCGCATGACGCTCAATCCCATTCCGCACATTGACCCGCTCATGAGCATCGTCCTGCCGGCGGTGCTCTGGTTCGGCAGTCACGGCGCCTTCACCTTCGGCGGCGCCAAGCCGGTGCCGGTCAATCCGCGCAAGTACCGCAAGTATCGCCGGGGCGACATCATCGTGAGCGCCGCGGGGGTGGTGACCAATTTCGGGCTGGCGCTCGTCTGCGCGCTGGTGTTCGCGCTGGCCGGCGTGGTGGGACACGCCCTGCCGGACGCCGGCGCCGTGCTCAATGCGGTGCAGCGGATGCTGGCCTGGGGGATCTGGATCAACCTGCTCCTGTGCTTCTTCAACCTGATCCCGATTCCGCCGCTCGACGGATCACACATCTTCTATCACCTGTTGCCGCCGGCCATCGGCTCGCAATACCGGGCGCTGTACCGGTTCGGCTTCATTCCGCTGCTGGTGCTGCTGCTGTTCCTGCCCGGCGTGACGAACTGGCTGCTCACGCCCGCGTTCCTGAGCCTCAACGCCCTGTTCCGCCTGATCGCCCCGTTCCAGCTCGAGAGCGGGCTCCACCTCTTCGCATGACGCTGCCGGCTACGCTCCCGGGCCCCGCGCCCGCCGCCGATACGCCCGACCTCGCCGGTGACGGTTCGGGCTTCGTGGTGGAGCTGGAGCAGTTCACCGGCCCGCTCGACCTGCTGCTGCACCTGCTCCGTGAGGAGCAGCTCGAGATCGCCGACATTCCCATCGCCCGCATCGCGGACCAGTTCCTCGGTGCGATTCACGACCTGGGGCTCAACCAGGCCGCCGACTACCTCGATATGGCGAGCCGGCTGGTCCGGCTCAAGGCGCAGCTGCTGCTGCCCCGCCACGCCGACGGCGAGGAATGGGAGGATCCGCGGGCGGAGCTGGTGCGGCGCCTGCTCGAGTATCAGCAGATCAAGGAAATCGCACTCTGGATGGGGCGCGCCGCGGAGCGCCGCGCGCTGCAGCACGCGCGCGGGTACCTCCCGCCACCACCCGAGATTCCGCCACCGCCGCTCACCCTCGACCTGCTGCCGCTGCTGGAAGCGGTGGAGCGGGTCATCGCGGCCATTCCCTCGCCGATTCTCCACAAGGTGGTGGCGCGCCCGCTCGATGTCGAAGGCGCCACCCGGCGCATCGTGGCGCTGCTGGAGACGGAGACGGAGTTCACCTGGCGCGAGGCGCTGGGCCCGCATCCGACGATCGTGGACGTGCTGTCAACGCTGCTGGCCCTCCTGGAACTCGCCAGGCGGGGCAGCCTCACCGTGAACCAGCCGGCGCCGTTCGCGCCGCTCCGGATTGCCCGTGACCTCCCTCGCCCAGCTGCTTGAAGCGGCGCTGTTCTCCGCCAATCGTCCCCTGGCCGCGGAAGAGCTCTGCCTCCTCGAGCCCGACGCCTCGCTGGCCGATGTCCGCACCGCGCTGGACCAGCTGCGGGAGCATTATGACTTCGGCCAGCACGGCATCGAACTGGTGGAACTGGCGGGCGGCTACCAGCTCGTGACCCGGGCCGTGCATGCCGCCGCCCTCGAGCGCGCGCAGTTCTCCCAGCGGGCACCCCGCCTCTCCGCCGCCACGCTCGAAACCCTGGCGGTGGTCGCCTACCGGCAGCCGGTGGGGCGGGCGGAGATCGAGGAGATTCGCGGGGTGTCGGCCGGTGGCGTGCTGCGCACCCTGCAGGAGCGGGGGCTCATCGAGGTGGTCGGCCGGGCCGAAGGACTGGGCCGTCCGCTGCTCTACGGTACGGCGCCGCTCTTCCTGGAACTCCTGGGCCTGCGCGATCTCGCCGACCTGCCGCGGGCCGAGGAACTGTCCATCGCCCTGCATCCTCACGTGCCGGCGGACAAGGAGCACGCGGAGGAGGCGGAGGTCGCGATTCCGTCCGAATCATGAGCGAGATGCGGCTGCAGCGGGCCCTGGCGCGCGCCGGCGTGGCGTCCCGGCGGGCGGCGGAGGAACTCATCCGCGCCGGCCAGGTGCGGGTGGACGGCAAGGTGGCCGAGCTGGGCAGCAAGGTGGACCCGGCCCGCCAGCGGATCACCGTGGGCAAGAAGGTGGTGCAGGTGGCGGCGCGGCGCTGGCTCGCCCTCCACAAGCCGCTCGGCGTGGTGACCACGGCGAGCGACGAGGAGGGGCGGCGCACGGTGCTGGATCTGGTGCGGGACAGCGCCGGGCTCACCTACGTCGGCCGCCTCGACGTCATGACCACCGGATTGCTGCTGCTCACCACCGATGGCGAGGCGGTGCACCGGCTCACCCATCCGCGCTACCACATTCCGCGCAGCTACACCGCGCTCGTGCACGGGCGTCCGGCGTCGGAGATCGCCGCGCTCGTCAAGCAGCCGGTGGTCGTGGAAGGCCGGCCGGTGCAACCTTCGGGCGTGCGCGTGCGTCCGGGCAAGGACGGCCGCAGCATCCTGGATCTGACGCTGCACGAGGGGCGCAACCGGATCGTGCGGCGCTGGTGCGAGGCGATGGGACTCAAGGTGGACCGGCTGGCGCGGCTCTCCTACGGGCCGGTGCGGCTGGGCGATCTGGCACCCGGGGAGTACCGGCCGCTCACGCCGGACGAGGAGCGGGCGATCTACCGGGCGGTGCGCATGGACCCGAGCGAGGGATGAGATGACGGACACGGCAATCGAGGCCGGACTGATCCAGCAGGTCACGGCCGAGGTCGGCAAGCGGATCGTGGGCCAGGACGAGATGGTGGAACGGCTGCTGATCGGCCTCCTCACCGGGGGACACATCCTGCTCGAGGGGGTGCCCGGCCTGGCCAAGACGCTGGCGGTCCGCACCCTGGCGCAGATCATCCACGCCTCGTTCTCGCGCATCCAGTTCACCCCCGACCTGCTGCCCGCCGACGTGATCGGCACCATGGTCTACGACCAGAAGAGCCAGGACTTCTACGTCAAGAAGGGGCCGCTCTTCGCCAACATCATCCTGGCGGACGAGATCAACCGCGCCCCCGCCAAGGTGCAGGCGGCGCTGCTGGAGGCGATGCAGGAGAAGCAGGTCACCATCGGCGGCACCACGTTCGAGCTCACCGAGCCGTTCCTCGTGCTGGCCACCCAGAACCCGATCGAGAACGAGGGCACCTACCCGCTGCCCGAGGCGCAGCTCGACCGCTTCATGCTCAAGGTGCGGGTGGTCTATCCCACGCGGGATGAAGAGCGGATGGTGCTGGAGCGCATGGGCTCGGGACACGAGATTCCGGTGAAGGCGCTGCTGCGGCCCGATGCCATCATGGCGGCCCGCGAGCGGATCACCGCGCTCTACATGGACCAGAAGGTGACGGACTACATCGTGGACCTGGTCCGTGCCACGCGGGATCCCTCGGCCGTGGGGGTCTCCGACCTCAAGCCGCTCATCGCCTTCGGCGCGTCACCCCGCGCATCGCTCTCCCTGGCCGCCGCGTCCCGCGCGCACGCCTTCCTGCGGGGCCGGGACTATGTGGTGCCCGAGGATGTCCGCGCCCTGGCGCCCGACGTGCTCCGGCATCGCGTGGTGCTCACCTTCGAGGCGGAAGCCGAGAATGTGTCGAGCGACGACGTGGTGAGCCGGCTGCTCGACGCGGTGAAGGCACCGTGACGGACGCGCGACGCGCGACGCGAGACGCGAGTCCCGGGTCCCGTGTCGCGCAACCTCCTGCCGATCCGGACGTTCTTGCGCAGGTCAAGGCCATCGAGCTCCGCACCCGCGGGCTGGTGCAATCGCTCTTTGCCGGCGAGTACCGGTCGCTCTTCCGCGGGCAGGGAATGGAGTTCGCGGAGGTGCGGGCCTACGAACCGGGCGACGATTTCCGCGCCATTGACTGGAACGTGTCGGCGCGGCTGGCCAGCCCCTTCGTGAAGACCTTCACCGAGGAGCGGGAGCTCACGGTGATGCTGGTGGTGGACCAGTCCGGCTCCACGCGGTTCGGGGAGCCGATGACCAAGGCGGCGCTCGCCGTGGAGGTGGGAGCGGTGCTCGCGCTCGCCGCGGCCGCGCAGAACGATCGCGTGGGCGCGCTGCTCTTCGCCGACGAGGTGGAGCAGGTGATCCCGCCGCGGAAGGGTCGCCGCCACGCCCTCCGGGTCATCCGGGACCTCATCGCCTTCGCGCCCGAGGGGCGGCACACCAACCTCGCCGCCAGCCTCACCTACGCCACCCGGCTGCTGCGGCACCGCAGCATCGTCGTGGTGCTGTCCGATTTCCTCGCCGAGGGATGGGAGCGGCCGCTCCGCCGCCTCGCCGCGCGCCATGAGGTGGTGGCGATCGCCGTCGAGGACCCGCGCGAGCGGGCGCTGCCGGACTCGGGCTGGCTCGAGCTGGCCGACGCCGAAACCGGGCGCCGCGTCCTGGTGGACACCGGGAATCGCGCGGTGCGGGATCGCCTGCGTGCCGGGGCCGACAAGCGCCGCGAGGAGCGGCGGCGGATTCTCGCCGCCACTGGCGTGGACCACGTCCTGCTCGGCACCGACCGGGATTACGCCCTTCCGCTGCGGCGCGCCTTCGCGCTGCGCGCCCAGCGTCTCCGCCGCGGATGATCGCGCTCGCGCTGCTGCTCCAGACAGCCGCGGCTCCGACGGTGGGCGACACGATCTGGGTCCGCCATGCCGTGCGCCTGCCGCCCGGTGCCACGGCGCGGGTGCCGGACTGGCAGCTCACCGGCGATGTCGAGCTCCTGGGCCGTCCACTCATTCAGCTCGAAGGGGACAGCGCGGTGCTCCGGGCACCCCTGGTCGTCTGGACGCCGGGCGTGCACGAGGTGGAGGTGCCGGCGCCGGCGCTGCTCGCGCCGGACGGCTCAGTGGACACGCCGCCCCCGATGGCGGCGCGGCTGGTGGTGCGCGGCACCCTGCCGGACCGGCCGCTCCGGGAACTCGCGCCCCAGCCCGGGGCCGACGTCGTGCCGCGGCGCTCGGTCAGCTTCCTGCCGCTGCTGCTGGCCGTGGTCCTGGGCCTCGCGCTTCTCGCGCCGCTCTGGTGGTGGTGGCGACGGCGCGGACATCCCGTGGCCCCGGCGCCGCCGCCGGCCGTGCCCGATGTGCCCGCGGAGCAATGGGCCGATGTGGGCGAGACGCGCTCCGTACTGGCTGCGTCATCCGCTGCGCTGCGCCGTGCGGTGGCTGCCGGGGTGCCCGAGGCGCATGAAGGCCTCGATACCGCCACCTGCATGAATGTCCTGGGCAGCTCGGCGCCGCACTGGCCGCTGGCCGAGATCGCCCGGCTGCTGGGCGCCCTCGATGCCGCGCGCTTTGCCCCGGGGGAGCCGGACGAAGTGCTGCAGCTCCATCGCGAGGCACTGGCCCTGGCGGACCGGCTGACGGGGGCCGTGCCATGACGTTCGTGCGGCCGTTCATTCTGCTGCTGCTGCTCGCCATTCCCTGGTGGCTCTGGCGCCGCCGCCGCGGAGAGCCGGTGCCGTACAGCGACGTCAGCCTGCCGGCGGAGGTGGCCGCGGCGCCGTGGTGGTCGCGCCTGCCGGTCGTGCTGCGGTGCGTGGCCCTGGCGGCATTCATCCTCGGCGCCGCCGGCCCGCGTTTCGGCGGCGATGCGGTGGAGGTCAGGCAGCAGGGCATCTCGATCGTCATTGCCGTGGACATCTCGAGCAGCATGCTGGCCGAGGACTTCTCGCCCAGCAACCGCCTGGAGGTGGCCAAGCGGCAGGCGGTGTCGTTCGTGCAGGCCCGGAAGGCCGACCGGATCGGGCTGGTGGCCTTCGCCGGCGAAGCCCTCACCCAGGTGCCGCTGTCCCTCGACTATCCGGTCGTCGAGCAGGCGATCATGGATCTCAAGATCGGCTCCCTGGAGGACGGCACGGCCATCGGCAGCGGCCTTGCGGTCGCGGTGAACCGGCTGCGGCGGAGCCCGGACAAGTCGCGTGTCGTCCTCCTGCTGACCGACGGCGAGAACAACAAGGGGCTCATTGATCCGCGGACGGCGGCGGCGACCGCGGCGGCCTACGGGATCAAGGTGTACACCATCGGTGTCGGGACAATCGGCGAGGCGCCCATTCCCACCGGCCGCGGCGTGGGGGGGCTCCGCTACGAGATGCTCCCGGTTCGCATTGACGAGCCGCTGTTGCGCGACATCGCCCAGAGCACCGGCGGGCGCTACTTTCGCGCCACCGACAGCGAGGCGCTGAGCCGGATCTTCCAGCAGATCGACCAGCTGGAGAAATCGCCCATCCAGATCACGCGCTACCAGCGGTTCGACGAAGCCACCCGCCCGCTGATCCTTGCCGGCCTGGGCGCGCTCCTGCTGGAACTGCTGCTCGGCACCACGATCCTGGTACGCCTGCCGTGATCTTCGAGTCGGTGGTGCTCCTCATCCTGGCGCCGATCGTCGCGGTGGTGGCGGCGATCTGGCTCTTCCTGGCACAGCGGAAGCGCGAACGCCTGGCGCGCGCGTGGTCACCGGGGCTGGCGGTGCTGACCCGCCGCCTCGGGCGCTGGACCATGCCGCTGCTGGCGCTGGCGGTGCTCCTCGCGCTGGTGGCCCTGGCCGGCCCAAGGGGCGGCAAGGCCCGCGTGACGACGGAGACCCATTCGCTGAGCCTGGTGCTCGCGATGGATATCAGCCGCTCGATGCTGGCCGAGGATCAGGCACCGAACCGGCTGGAACGGGCGCTGCGCGAGGCGCGCCGCCTGGTGCAGGACAGCCGGGATGACCGGCTCGGCCTCATCGCGTTCGCCGGCCGGAGCTACATCCTGACCCCGCTCACCGTGGATGGCGGTGCGGTGCGGATGTACCTCGACGCGCTGGATCCCGATCTCGCGAGCGAGGGCGGCACCAGCCTGGCCGCGGTGCTGCGGCAGGGCGGACAGCTGCTGCTCGCCTCGGGCGAAGTGGGCGACCGGGTGCTGGTCGTGTTCACCGATGGCGAGACGCATGACAGCGTGCCCGATGCCGTGAGCGCCGCGGCGGAGCTCAAGGCCAGCGACATCCGGGTCATTTTCGTCGCGGAGGGTGGCACCACCCCGGTCCGCATCCCGATCCGCGACTCGACCGGCGCGCTGATCGAATACAAGCTGGACGACGAGGGCAACGTGGTGCGGACCAGCCGGGACGACGCCGTCCTGCAGCGCCTCGCGGACGCGAGTGACGGCACCATCGTGCCGGCCGATGCGCCCGACCAGGCCGGTGCGATCCGTGACCTGCTGAGCAACTTCAAGCGCAGCCCGACCACCGCCACACGCGCCAGTGACCTGCTGCCCCGCGCCTGGATTCCCCTGCTGGCGGCGGCGCTCGTGCTCCTGCTGCAGACCCTGACCCGGCGGGGTGCCTCACTGCTCATGCTGGGAGCGCTCCTGCTGCTGCCATCCCGGCTCGCGGCGCAGCGGCCCTCCGCCGGCGCTCGCGCCATGGCCGAGGGACAGACCGCCGAGGCCGCCTCGCGCTACCTCGACGAGGCGTCCGGCACCATCGCGCGGGATACCGCGTTTTACAATGCGGGGACGGCGGCGCTCGATGCCGGCCGCCTCGACGTGGCCCGGCGGGCGCTCACGGAAGCCGCCTCATCCCTCGATCCGGCGCTGCGCTATCGGGCACTGTACAATCTCGGGCTCGTGGACCTGCTGGCGGCCCGTGGCGACAGCGCCAAACGGGCGGAGCTGGCGGGCTCTGCGGTGGACCACTTTCGCCAGGCGCTGCTGCTGGAGCCGGGCTCGGCCCGTGCCAAGTGGAATCTCGAATATGCGGAGCGGCTGAAACCGCCGGCGCCGCCGCCGCAGAGTGGCGGTGGTGGTGGAGGAGGTGGAGGGGGAGGAGGCCCGCCGCCGCCATCGGCCCCGCCGCCGCCCAAGGGCGGGATGACGCAGGCGCAGGCGGAACAGATCCTCGAATCCATGTCGCGCGAGGAGCGGCAGACGCGTGAGGATCAGCAGCGCCGTACCCAGTCGAGCGTGTCGGGAGTGAAGGACTGGTGATGACCGGCCTCCTCCTCCTTGCCCTCCTGCAGGGCCAGGGCCCGTCGGTGACCGCCACCGTGGACCAGTCCCGCCTCGCGGTGGGGGACGAGGTCACGCTGACGATCACCGCCACCAGTCCATCGGCCGATCCGATGCGGATCATCCTCCCGTCGCTGGACGGTTTCGAGGTGGTCGCGCGAACCGAGCGGGCGGCGGTGGCGCTGAGCGACTCGACCGGCCGGACGTCCACCCTCGAGCTGCAGCTCAGCGCGTTGCGCGCCGGCACCTTCCGGCTCGGACCGTTCGAGGTGGAACAGGGCGGGGTGCGGAGCCGCACCGGGTTCGTGACGATCGTGGTCGATGCCGGCACGGGCGGCTCCCAGACCATCAGCCCGCGACTGCAGGCGCTGCTTCGGCGGGCTCCGCCGCCGAGCCGCCCCGGCGCGCCGGCGCTCACGCTCGTGGTGTCGGACGACCACATCTACGTCGGCGACCAGGTGGACGTGGTGACGGCCGCATGGTTCCCGCGGGACCTGCGCGCCCGCCTGCGGCGCCCTCCCACGCTCACGCCGCCCACCGTCTCCGGCGTGTGGAGCTACCCGCAGCCTACCCCGCCGGGCATCGCGGCGAGCCGGAAGGTGGGTGACACCTGGTATGACCTGTTCGTGTCGCACCAGATCGTCTTCCCGCTCGTGGCCGGCACGGTGGAGATCGCCAAGGCGTCGCTCCAGTACAGCGTCCCGGTGGCGATGCAGTTCTTCAGCCAGGAAGAGCGCTACAACCTCGAGAGCAACGGCGCCACGCTGACGGTGCTCCCGCTGCCGGACGCCGGCAAGCCCGCGTCGTTCACCGGAGCGGTGGGGCGCGGCCTGACGCTGGTGCGGCGCGGGCCCGCGTCGGGGCGGGCGGGCGAAGCGGTGCCCCTGGAAGTCGAACTGAGCGGAAAGGGAAACGTCGCGCTGTGGCCTGCGCCGGTGATCACCTGGCCCGACAGCCTGCGGCGCTACCAGGACCGTACCGACGACCGGATCACCAACGACGCCGGACTCCTCGGCGGCACGAAGAACTTCCGGTTCCTGGCGTTGCCGGATTCGGCGGGGCCACTGCACCTGCCGGCGCTCAACTACGCCTACTTCGACCTCGACGCCGGCACCTATCGGACCCTGACGGCGCCCGCGATGACGCTCAACATCGCCCCGGCGCCGGAGAACGCCGCGTCGCGCCCGACGCCGCCGGCGCTGCTGCGGGGACATTCGGCGCCGCTGGCCACGCAGATCTGGGGCGGCGTGCCGCTGGCGGGATGGCTCGGCCTCGCCCTGCTGCCGGTCCTGTTCTGGGGCGGGCTCGAAGCCGGGGACTGGCACCGGCGCCGGTTCCGGCGGCGGGCCACCGACCTCCGCCCGAACCTGCCGCGGTCGGATCGCCGTCTGCTGGCCGCGCTGCGGGCGCTGGTACCGGACGCCGATGTCCGGACCGGGCCGGCCCTGTCATCCGCCTTGCGGGCGGCCGGAGTCTCCACCGAGCTCGCGCAGCGCATCGCGCGAGTGCGGGACGACTTCCTCCGCGCCCGGTACAGCGACGGCGCCGGCGCTCGAGGCGAGCGCGATCTCGCCCGCGAGATGGACGAACTGACCCGGACATTGGGCGGAGAGTCCCGTCACCGCGAGCGGCGGGGCCGGCGGCTCGCCATGGTGGTCATTCCCGTGGCGCTGCTCCTCTCGCATCCGGCGCAGGGCCAGAGTCCGGAGGCGGAGTCGCTCTATGAGTCGGGCGCCTACCGGGCCGCGGCGGAAGCGTTCACCGCGCGCACGCGCACCGCGCCGGACGTGGCGGCGAACTGGTACGGACTCGGGGCCGCGGAATACCGGCTGGGTTCCGATGCCCGTGCGCGCGCCGCATGGCTCCGGGCCGGGCGGCTGGCGCCCAGAAGCGTCAGCGTCCGGCGTGCCCTGGAACTGGTGCCGGGACCGGATAGCTGGTCACGGCAGGTGAGCTGGATCTCGCCGCTCACACCGGACGAGCTCGCGCTCGTGGCGCTGGCCCTCTGGCTGGCGGGATGGGTCCTGGTGCTGACGCATCGCCGGCGGTTCCGGCTCCGCAGCGTGATACTCCTCTCCGCCGCGGCGCTCGCCGGTGCAGCGGCCCTGGTCGTGGCACAGCGCTATGGCCGGCCGCTCGCCATCGTGACCAGCGAAGTGCCACTGCGGCTGTCCCCGCATGGCCGGGCACCGGAGGTGCTCACGCCCACGCCCGGGGCCTCGGTGCTGCCCGGCACGGCCCGGGCAGGCTGGTGGCTGGTGGACGCCGGGGGGCGTGTCGGCTGGCTTCCGGACGAAGCCATGGTGCGGGTGGACAGGTAGAATTCAGTCATGAGCCGCCGCATCAGCATCCTGCCGGACGCCGTCGCCGACCAGATCGCCGCCGGCGAGGTGGTCGAACGTCCCGCCAGCGTCGTCAAGGAACTGGTGGAGAATGCGCTGGATGCCGGCGCCACGCTCGTGCGGATAGGGGTGGAGCAGGGTGGCAAGACGCTGATCGAGGTGGCGGACGACGGGCACGGAATGGATCGCGATGATGCCGTGCTGGCGCTGGACCGCCACGCGACGAGCAAGATCCGGAGTGCGGCCGATCTGGTGGGCATCCGGAGCTTCGGGTTTCGCGGCGAGGCGCTGCCGGCGATCGCCTCGGTGTCGCGCTTCTCGCTGGTGACCTCCGAGGGTGGGGATGGCGCGACCGACGTGAGCGTCACCGGCGGCCGGATGGACGCCGTCAATCCCGCCTCGCGTGTCCGCGGCACCACCGTGAGCGTGCGCGGCCTGTTCTTCAACACGCCGGCCCGGCGCAAATTTCTCCGGTCCGTGCCCAGCGAGACGCGCGCCGTCACCGACGTGGTGGCCACCCTGGCGCTCACCTATCCGGGCGTGGGCTTCGAGCTGGAGACCGATGGCGTGCAGCGGATCGCCGTCCCGCCGGGACAGGATGCGGCCGAGCGGCTGGCGTCGGTGTGGGGCCGGGACCTGGCCGGCACGCTGGTGCCGGTGGGTCATGCAGTCGGAGGGGTGCGGATCGAGGGGTTTGCCCAGCGCCCGGGGGACGCACGGCCAACCGGCCGCCGGGTGCAGCTCTTCGTGAATGGCCGCCCGTTCCGCGACAACTTCCTCGTGCGGGCGGCCGAGGCGGGATACCGCGCGGCCATTCACCCGGGCGACCGGCCTTCATTGCTGCTCAACATCCTCGTGGCGCCGGGCGACGTGGACGTGAACGTGCATCCCGCCAAGCTGGAAGTCCGTTTCCGGGACCGGATCGGCGTCGAGCGCGCGGCGGAAGAGGCGGTGCGGCTGGCCATCGGGCAGCTGGTCGCGTCAGTACCGGTGGGGGACTGGCGGCCGATGCCGGCATCGGCGTCCTCAAACGATCTGGCGCCGCTGGCCCTGCTCGACGAGCCTGGCGTGACCGTTGATGCCGCGCCGGCCGGCGATGACGCATCCTCGCCGGCGGCGGCCCCGCTGAGTCAGCTCTTCGACAGCTTCATCGTCTACGAGAGCGGGAACGCCCTGGTGTTCGTGGATCAGCACTCGGCCCACGAACGGGTGCTGTACGAGCAGGCCATGGCCCAGCTGACCGGCGCCGACGCATCCAGCCAGCACCTGCTGCTTCCGGTCACGCTGGACCTCACCGATGAGGAGCTCGACGCGGTGGAGCGGCATGGCGCCGAGCTTGAACGGGTGGGGTTCGCGGTCGAGGCATTCGGCGGCCGGAGCGTCATCCTCCACGCGGTCCCATCGCCGCACGCGCGGTTCGACGCGGTGTGCTGCTTCCGGGAGCTGGTGGCCGACCTGGCGCGCGGGCGCTTCGGCGGCTGGGCCAACGGGCTGGAGCGATTCGCGGCCACCTTCGCGTGCCGCGCCGCCGTGAAGGCGGGAGAGCCGCTCGCGCAGGACGAGATGCGGGCGCTGCTCGCCCGGCTGCATGCGACGGCACTGCCGCCGCACGATGTCCATGGCCGGGCCACCATCGTGCAGCTGCCGCGCGAGGAACTGGAGCGCCGCTTTGGCCGGCGTTAAGGTGCCGGTGCTGGTGGGCCCCACCGGCATCGGCAAGACCGCGGTGGCGCTGGCGCTGGCGGAACACTGGTCCCTCGAGATCGTATCCGCCGACTCCCGGCAGGTATACCGGCAACTGGAGATCGGCACCGCCAAGCCGACGGCGCGGGAGCGCGCGAAGGTGCCGCACCACGGCCTCGATCTGGTGTCGCCGGGGGAGCGGTACAGCGCGGGCCGGTTCGGCCGGGAGGCTGGCGAGTGGATCCGCGGCATCGGGGCACGCGGGCACCTGCCGGTCGTGGTGGGCGGCACCGGACTCTACGTGCGCGCGCTCGCCGAGGGGCTCTTTCACGAACCGCCGATGGATCTGGTGCACCGGCGCTCCGTGAATGCGTGGGCGGCGCGCCTGGACAGCGGCGACCTCGTGCGGTGGGCATCACGCCTCGACCCGGGGTACCGCGGGGGCGGCCGCCAGCGGGCGACGCGGGCGCTCGAGGTGGCGCTGCTGACCGGGAGGCCGCTCAGCCACTGGCAGTCGGCCGCGCGGGCCCGCGGCGCCATCACACCGTGGTATGTGGTGCTCACCGCGCCGCGGGCCGTGCTGCACCGCCGGATTGCCGGCCGGGCGGCGGAGATGGTGCGGCGCGGCCTGCTGGGGGAGGTGGCGGCGGTCCTGGCCCATGGCGTGGCGCCGGGTGCGCCCGGCCTCGATGGTGTCGGCGTGCGCGAGGCGGTGGATGTGCTGCAGGGGGTGGCGGACGAAGCGGGCCTGGCCGAGCTCATCGCCACCCGCACGCGCCAGTATGCGAAGCGGCAGGAAACCTGGTTCCGGCATCAGCTGCCGGGCGAACGGCTCACCCTGGATGCGACCCGCGGCCCTGACGTCCTGGCCCGCGAGATTGCGGAACACTGGGCCCGAGAGACGACATGAAGATCGGCATCACCTGCTATCCCACCTACGGCGGTTCGGGTGCGGTGGCCACGGAGCTGGGGCTTGCCCTCGCGCGCCGGGGCCACGAGGTGCACTTCATCACCTACGCCATGCCGTTCCGGCTCCGCGGCTACACCGAGCGGGTCTACTTCCACGAGGTGGACACCCGGATTGCGCGCTACCCGCTGTTCGACCATTTCCCCTACACGCTGGCGCTGGCGTCGAAGCAGCAGGAGGTGGCGCTGCGCGAGGGGCTCGACATCCTGCACGTCCACTACGCCATTCCCCACGCCACCACCGCCTATCTCGCGCGCGAGATGCTCCGCGGCCAGCGCCCGCTCAAGGTGATCACCACGTTGCACGGGACCGACATCACGCTGGTGGGGCAGGAGGCCAGCTTCTACGGGATCACCCGGTTCTCCATCGAGCAGTCGGACGGGGTCACGGCGGTCTCGGGTTACCTGCGGGACGAGACCGTCCGCGCCTTCGGCTGTGTGTCGTGCGACATCCGGGTGATCCCGAACTTCATCAACCTGGACGAGTACCGGCCTGCCGAGCACCCCGAATGCGGCAAGGTGGCGCCCGAGGGCCACAAGGTCATCATGCACACCTCGAACTTCCGCGAGGTGAAGCGGGTGAAGGACGTGATCCGGGTCTTCGCGCGCATCCGCCACGCCATGCCGGCGTCGCTGCTCATGGTGGGCGACGGTCCGGAGCGCGAGGAATGCGAACAGGAGGCCCGCGCCCTCGAGGTGGCGGGGGATGTCCGGTTCCTCGGCCGGCTGGATTCGGTGGCCAGCCTGCTGCAGGCGGCGGACTTGTTCATCCTGCCGTCGCAGACGGAGAGCTTCGGACTGGCGGCGCTGGAGGCGATGGCCTGCGGCGTGCCGGTGGTCGCCACCCGGGTCGGCGGCATTCCGGAAGTGGTAACCGACGGCGTGAGCGGCATCCTGGAACCGGTGGGCAGTGTGGAGGCGATGGGGCGGCGGGCGGTCGAACTGCTGCGGGACCGCGCACGATGGCAGGCCATGCGGGAGGCGGCGATCCAGCGGGCGCGCGAGTACTCGGTGGACCGGGTGATTCCGCAGTATGAGGCACTCTACGACGAGATGCGCGCGTGAGTGCCGCGCTGGCGGCGCTGCCGCTCTGGCTCAAGGCCGGTCTCCTCGGCATCGTCGAGGGCGTCACCGAATTCCTGCCGGTATCCTCCACCGGGCACCTGATCCTGGCCGGCCACCTCCTCGGCTGGACCGACAGTCGCGCCGAGACCTTCGAGATCTTCATCCAGCTCGGCGCCATCCTCGCTATCGTCTGGCTTTACCGGGCACGGCTCTGGTCGGTGACGCGGCACGCGTTCACGAACGACCCCGACCGGCGGTTCATCCTTTCCCTGCTGATCGCGTTCCTCCCGGCGGCCGTGATCGGGCTTCTCTTTCACCACGCGATCAAGGAGCGGTTGTTCACGCCCATGGTCGTCGCGGTGGCGCTCGTGATCGGCGGTGTCGCCATCCTGCTCGTCGAACGCTGGGCGCCCGACAGTCGGGAGGACGATGCGTTCCGGCTCACGCCGGGTACCGCGCTGGGGGTGGGACTGGCGCAGGTTCTGTCCCTCATTCCGGGCGTGTCACGGTCCGGGGCCACGATCATGGGCGGCTTCGCACTGGGGCTCACGCGGCGCGCCGCCACGGAATTCTCCTTCTTCCTTGCCATTCCGGTCATGTTCGCGGCCACGCTGTTCGATCTCTGGTCGGGCCGGGGTGCACTCAGCGCCGGCGACGTGCCGGTCTTCGCGGTCGGGTTCGTCGTCGCCTTCCTGTCGGCGCTGGTGGTGGTGCGGGCCTTCCTGCGCTACGTCTCGCACCAGAGCTTCGCGGTCTTCGCGTGGTACCGTATCGTGTTCGGCCTCCTGCTGCTGTGGGCTCTGGGACGGTGAGGCCGGCCGTCCTTCGCTGGGTGCCGATGGTCGGCTCGACCCAAGATGCCGTGCATCAGCTCGCCGAAGAAGGAGCGCCAGAAGGCACCGCGCTGGCGGCACTGGAGCAGACCGCCGGACGCGGGTCCCGGGGGCGGGAGTGGTCGTCCGGAGCCGGCGGCCTCTGGATGAGCGTGCTGCTGCGGCCGGTGTCGCTGGCCGGGGTGGAGACGCTGAGCCTCCGGGTCGGGCTCGAGGTCGTCCGGGTGCTCGAATCGCTTGGCGGTCGCGGCCTGATGCTCAAGTGGCCGAACGACGTCATGGCCGGCGCACGCAAGGCGGGAGGAATCCTCTGCGAGGGGCGCTGGTCCGGCGATCGCCCCGCGTGGGTGGTGGTCGGTGTGGGGCTGAATGTCACCAACGCCGTCCCGCCCGACCTGGCCCTGCGCGCGACCCGGCTCGCGGACCACGGCATTGGCATGGGTGCGGAGGCGCTGGCGCCGGTGATCGGCGAGGCGGTGCTCGCGGCCGGCCGCCAGGCGGGGCCGCTGGATGCCGCGGAGCGCGGCGCCCTCGCGGCGCACGACTGGCTGAGGGGACGGGAACTCGCAGAGCCGGTCGCCGGCATCGCCGACGGGATCCTGGCGGACGGGGCCCTTCGCGTCCGCACCGCAGGCGGCGACATCTCGCTGGTGCGCGCCGGGCCGATCGAGCCGGCCGCGCCGGTCTCTCTCGCGGAGTAACCTGTCATGCTGCTCGTGCTCGACATCGGCAATACCGAGATCACGGCGGGGCTCGTGAAGGGCGATGCCCTGTTCGCCATCTGGCGCATGACCACGCTGCCGGAGCGCACGCCGGACGAATGGGCCGGCGCCATCGGCGGGTTCCTTGCCCGGATGGGGCATTCGCCGAATGAAGTCCGCGCGGCCTGCGTGGCATCGGTGGCGCCCGGCTCCACCCGGAGCGTGTGCGACGGGGTGACCACCGCGACCGGCGTGCGCCCGGAGGAAATCACCCCGCGCAGCCCGCTGCCGATGGCGCTCGACGTGGACGAGCCGCTCACGGTGGGAGCCGACCGGATCGTGAACGTCCTCGCCGCCATCGAGCGGTTCCGGTCGGACGTGATCGTGGTGGATTTCGGCACCGCCACGACCTTCGACTGCATCACGGCGGATGGCCGGTTCATCGGCGGCGCCATCATGCCGGGACTTCGCACCGCCGCCGATCAGCTCACCCGCCGGGCCGCCAAGCTGCCCGCCACCGACCTCACCCCGCCCGCCCGGGCGATCGGACGCCGAACCGAGGAGTGCATCCAGGCCGGGGTGCTGTTCGGCGCCGCCGACGCGGTGGACGGCATGATTCGCCGCATCCGTGCCGAGTGGCCCGGAGGCGGGATGCCGCGCTGCGTAGCCACCGGCGGACTCGCCGGGCTGGTGGCGCCGCTCACGTCGCTCATCGAGTCGGTGGAAGCAGACCTCACGCTTGACGGACTGCGCCTCGCGGCCCGGACGCTCGGCCTGCGCTGGTGACCGGGGCCACGCCGTCGCCGGCCGGGCGCCGCGCCGGATATGCGCTGCTGGGGCGAGGCTTCGACTACATCCTGCACCTGCGGCCGGCCGAATGGCCGGTGATGGCCTTCCACACCGCCCTGGGCGGGCTGCTTGCCCATGCGGCCATGCCGGAGCCGGCGGATGCCCCATGGGGTTCCGCATGGCTCGGGCTCGCGCTCTGGGTCCTCTGCCTCAACGGCGGCACCCTGGCCATCAACTCCGCCTTCGACCGGGACGAGGCCGACATTGCCTATCTGCGGCGTCCGCCGCCCCCGCCTCCGCATCTGCTTGCCTGGGGCCTGTCGCTGATGCTGGGTGGGCTCGTGATTTCGTTGTCGCGGCTCCCTGGCAACTTCTCGCTGGTGTACGCCATCTGCGTGGCCCTGTCAGTGGCCTATTCGGTGCCTCCGCTCCGGCTCAAGGCGGTGGCCGGTGCCGACTGGGCCATCAACATGGTGGGCTTCGGGGCACTGACGCCGCTCGCCGGATGGCTTGCCCTGGGTGTGCCGGTACCGCTCTGGGGCTGGCTCGTGATCGGCGGATTCTGCCCGCTCTTCGCTGCGCTCTATCCGCTGACGCAGTTGTACCAGATGGAGGAGGACCGGGCGCGGGGAGACCGGACACTCGCCCTCCGGCTGGGTACGCGGGCCAGCCTGCAGGTTGCGATGGTTGCGGCTCTGCTGGCCTTCGCCTGCTTCGCGTCCGCCGGCTGGGTGTTCGGCTGGCATGGCGCCGACTGGCGGTGGCTGGCACTGGCAGCCGCGCTCCTCGCATGGCTTCTGGTGCTGATTCCCTGGCTCCGGATGGGGGACCGATGGCGGCCGGAGCAGCATCAGGGAGGGATGTACCGGGCGCTGGCCGCGTGGGCGGTGACCGATCTTGCGGTGGCGATTGCCTGGCTGGTCCGGCACTGAGCGAGCAACCCCTTGGCCGCCTTGGGGATGCCGCACTATCTTGAGGGCTGTTCCCACCCACCGAGAGGGAGTGTCCATGGGATCGGCGGTTGAGGCCCGGAGCGAATACGACGTCACCAACCTGCGCCACGTCCTGAGCAAGGCGGTCCTGCTTGGTCTGATCGAGGCGGTGGTCGTGGTACTCATGTCGTTCATCACCCGCTACACCGCGCCGCCAGTGGAGACCATCCTCGGCGCCATCGTGCTGCTCGCCGGGCTCTGCGTCGTGGTCGTCATGCCGGCGCAATGGACACGCGCCCGCACCATCGAGGGCATTGCCGGCGCGGCCGGCATCGGCCTCGGGGCCACCGTCATCTTCATGCTGGTGGACGTAGCACTGCTCCAGCCCACCGGCATGTACACCAACCGGTGGCGCGAGATCGGCGGCGACAGCAACTGGTGGTATCACCCGGTCTGGTGGATGCTGGGCACTTTCCTGCCCTGGATGGGCGGGCTGACCCTGGCCAACCGGGCGGCTCGCGGGCGCAGCACCAGCATTGCCGGCGTGATGGTCCCGGCGGTGATTGCGGCCATCGTGCTGGCCGTGATCGGCATCTTCATCCGCTTCCCCGGTGCGCGCTGGACTCTGGGCACATTCGGCGTCGCGTTCATTCCGGGTATCGTGGTCGCGGCGGCGCTCGCCGCGATGGGCCGCCGAGCGGGATAGGAATGCGCTGGCTCCGGAACCTGCTCAGGGCATTCGGATGGCTGCTCACGCCAGTGATGGCGTGGGCAGCTTCGTTTTTCGGGTGTGTGGCGGGCGAGGTGATTGCGACCCGGA
>DASTBA010000098.1:0-10199 GCA_035712285.1 Gemmatimonadales bacterium
AGGTCGGGCAGCGTGTCCCGCCAGAAGCGGTCCATCCCGGCGCCGAGCGTCCACTTGCGGGTGACACCGGCACGCAAGTCCACATTGGCCGCCGCCGAGCACTGGTCCAGCCGGCACTGTCCGGCGGACAGGCCGTATTCGAACCGGCCGGGGGGCAGGAGATCGGACGGCACGAGGTACTTCCGGCTGAACTCGCGCCGTTCGCCGAAGGGACCGTAGGCCACGAAGTCCACCGGGTTCTCGCCGTACAGCACCGGCAGTTCCACCGAATAGCTGCCGTTGGCACGCACGCTGTCCACGCCCACCAGCACGCCGTTGCGATAGGCCTCCAGCTGCCAGCCGGGCGGGAGCCGTCCCGCATAGGCCACGTCGCTGATGAGTGACGGGCGCAGGTACGGGGCATTGGAGACGTAGACGCCGCGGATGGCGCGCGGCGTGGGTCCCGACCCGAACCCGTCCCCGACGCGCAGCTGGCGAAGCCACGTCCGGTTGCGCCAGACGCCGAGCCAGCTCGCGTCGAGCCGCACGTCACCACTGCTGGCGGGCCCTTCGCTTTGCAGGCCCACCTCCAGCGACCCGCCGCCCACGTCCGCACCGGCGGCCAGGCTGTACGTGGCCCCACCGAAGAGATCGTTGCTGGGCGAGAACACCGAGTAGTCCAGCACGAATCCGCCGAGCGGACGCCGGTCTCCGCCCAGCACCAGCTCAGGCATCACTTCGGCAGTCCCGCGCCGCAGCGCCGCGCGGGCGGACTCCCGCGCCAGCCGGATTGCGACGGGAAGCGAGGCCGGGTCCCGCACCACCACCTGCAGCTCTCCCCAGTCCACGTCGATCGAGAGATCGAGCAGCGCGCCGAGCTGCCGGGCCGAGAGGTAGAGCTCGGCCGCCTCGCGACGCACCTCGGCCGCGGTGAGCGTCAGCGTCCGCCGGCCGTAGGTGGCGCGCAGCTGCGCCGGGTCCACGGAGACCGGCACATGCCCCGGCTCCATGACGGCCCGCAGCACACCGCCTGAATCGAGTTCGGCGTGGATCTCGGCGAGGTCCATGAACTGCCCCAGCGGAACCAGGGCCTCGCGGCCGACCTGGTACGCCTGGACCGTGCGGGCGACCAGTCGGCCCAGCCGCAGTTCGACGATCGCCGGTTCAGGCGTGGTATCGGACGCCGGGACCTGCGCGCGGAGCTGGCCAGCGACACACGCGAGGAGGAACGAGGGGAGGAACCCCCGGATCATCCGCGTGCGGCCCATGACTCAGGGCAGCGTCACCGGCAGCGAGTCACGCACTGCGCGGAACGGAAGCAGGGACTCGGCGGGAAGATCGGAGCGGCCGGGGGCCAGCTCGACGCGCAGGGTATAGCGGCCCGTTGGCAGCGAGTCCACCGGAATGGCGAAGCGGGGGGCGATGGGCGCATAGATCGACACCGGCAGCGCGAAGCGGCCGCGCACGGCACCGGCCGAATCGGCCAGCTCGCCGCGCACGGTGGCCAGCAGGGCGGCGTTGCCGCTCCGGCCCAGCTGCGCCCTCACCACCAGCGAGTCGCCGTCACGCGTGGCACTCAGGCCGGAGACGCTGGCGGCGGTCTCCACCTGCCCCTTCCGGTAGAGAATCGGCAGGATGGTCCGCACCTGCATCGGCAGGCCGATGGTCACCGTATTCGAGTCGGTGGTACCGGAAACCTTGAGTTCCCCGCCCCTGGCCATCACCACCAGGCGCGCCCAGTACTCGCCGTCGGCGAGCGCCGGCGGCGGCGAGACCAGGAGCCGCACCACCTGCTGCGCCTTCGGCTCGATGCTCACCCGCCGCGGAAAGATCCGGATCCAGCTGGCCGCACTGGGCGCCGTGCTGTCGGGCGCGTCGGTGAACCACGGTTCGAACCGCCCCGCGGAATCGGTGATGGCATAGCCGTAGGTGGTCGAAAGCGTGATTTCCACCGGCTGGTCATTCGGGTTGACCAGCAGCACGGTGGCGGTGCGGCTCCGGCTGTCCATGAAGACGGAGGTGGGTGCGATCAGCACCCCCTGCGCCGCCAGCAGCGAGGGAAGCGTGAGCAGCAGCGACAACAACCCGAAGATCCGGTTCATGGATAGACGACGGTCAGGGTGATGAGTGCCGTGTACGCACCGGGTGCCTGGTTGAAGGCCGGCGTGACCGTGCCGCCCAGGAAGACCGAGCCCCGCCCGGTCTTGGACATGGTGGCGAGATAGGCCTGCCGGGGATCGAAGGCCACCTGGTCGGTGACACTCTCCTGCTGGGAGAAGCCCGCGTCGGAGCCGGAGAAGGTCAGCGGCATCGAGCCACCGCCCGCCCGGTCCATGGCACTCGGCAGGGTAAGTGACACGATCACCACGTCGGTGTTCTGGGCCACGAAATCGAAGCGGCCGGAGCGGGTCGCGTCGGTCTTGAGCACGGAGGCCGGCGCCCCGGCGAGGATGGATCCGAAGTCGAGCGGCCGGACCCCCGTCACCTTGATGCTCCGCCCCTGCGCCGCCAGGGGCGCCGTGAGGCAAAGAAGCACGACGGGCACAAGCGCCAGCGGTCGCATGCGTCTCCAGGACGAAAACCAATGATGATGTCGGAGTCCGCACAATCTAGCGCCCCGCACCGGCTAGTTGTAGACGACCGTGATCACCACCGGCACGCTGTAGGAGCCGGGCGTGGCGTTGGTGGCCGTGAGCGTCGCCCCGAGCCAGAGGTAGTAGCGGCCGATGTTGGAGAGGGTGGCTGTCAGGGTACCGCCAGCCACCGGGGTGAACGCCGTGGCGCCGCCGCTGCCGGGCGAGGTGTTCCGGAGTCCGGCCCATGTGGAGAGCGCCAGGTTGGGACCGAGGGCTGAAGGCAGCTGGGTGAACGTGATCAGCACCGGTGTATTCGCCCGGCCGAGCACGGAGAACCGGCCGCCGGACTTGGCCGCGATGGTCTTGGTCTGCGTTGCGGCGACCAGGCCGAAGTCCAGATCGTTGTCGCCGGAGACGGCAATGGCGGCAAGCACGCGCGCCCTCGTGAAGGCCGCCCCCGACGACTGTGCCCGAAGACGGGCCGCCGCCGGTGAGGCCGCGAGGAACAGCAGCAGGACGAGCGTCAGTGAAGTGCGCATGTGCCGGGTCCCGATGCGACGCAGGCGGCGGAACCGGCCGCCGCCTGCGTGCAGCGCGGGCAGGGGTCCCGCTTACTGGTAGACCACCTGGAGCGTGATCGGCGTGGTGCTGGTATAGCTGCCGGGCGCCGTGGCGGCCGCCGCACTCAGCGTGGCGCCCACCCAGAGGTAGTAGTTGCCGCTGGCGTTGAGCGTCCCGTTGAAGGTGTTGCCCACCACGATCGGATTGGCCGAGAGCGCTGCCGTGGTGTTGGCGCTGTTGTGCATCTCCAGCCACGAGGAGAGCGGCAGGTTGGCGCTGTTGACGTCTGCTGGCAGCGAGCTGAACGAGAACACCACGGGGGTGTTCGCCTGGCCCAGCACGGTGAAGGTGCCGGCGCCGGTGCCGTTCGGCTGGACCGTCTTGACCTGCGACTGGGCGATGTTGCCGAAGTCGAGGTCGGTGCCGTTGACGGTGATCGACGCGAGCACTGTCGCCTTGGCGTTGATCGAGCCGCTGTTCTGGGCCTGCGCCGGCACCGCCAGTACGGCGGCGGCAGCCAGCCCGACCACGAGTGAGAGCGACGTCCGCATGTAGGTGTCCCCTGTCCGAGTGAGTGTCATGGCCTGCGCCCCAGCTCCACGTGGCCAGTAGCGTCCGGCCCTCCCCGGGCAACGGCGGTGCCAAGTTTGGCGCAGTACTGTCAACCGTATGGAAATGATACGGTAATCCCGAACTTGCGAGGCGGAAATCACTTACCAGACTTCAGCTTCCGAATACCATCCCATCGTCAAAGAATCGGACAGACGAGCCACGCTTCTGCCCGGCTGCGATCCCGTTCGCTAACCCGTTGGCAACCAGAAACTTGCCACGTGCCAGGCCCCTGCTGTAAGCTCTGCCACGGTCCTTGCTCGGTACTCAGCGCAGCGATGTACCGGAGAGCAACGAAATGGAACTGCGATTGATGTCGCGGGTGCTGGGAATTGCAGTCGGCGTTACGGTTGGCATCGCCATGCCCCAAACGGCTGCTGCACAGCAAAGTGGCAGAATGCAAGTGCGTGTGACCGTCGTGGACGTGTCCCAGTCGCGTGATGTGCTCACCATGCTGCGTCGAGCTGCTGAGCCACCGGTGGCCCGGTCGCGCTTCACGACGTGGCACCTGCCGAACGCCCTGGTGATCAAGCTCCCCGTTTCAACAGACGGGATCCGCGAGGATGAGTTGCCCCGTGAACAAGTGATCACGGTCTTCTACTACTAGCAGGTTTACACACGAAAACACGAAATCACGAAAGTGCTGTTTTTCGTGACTTCGTGTTTTCGTGTGCACCATGGCGGTTACCTGATGCCGAGCAGCTCGACGTCGAAGACCAGGGTGGCATTCGGTGGAATCGGCCCTGCACCACGAGCGCCATAGCCCAGTTCCGACGGGATGACGAGCTTCCGCTTGCCGCCCACCCGCATCCCCTCCAGCCCCAGATCCCAGCCATCGATCACCCGGTGCGCGCCCAGCCGGAAGCCGTAGGTTCCAGCGTCGAAGCGCGTCCCGTCGACAAGCCATCCGCTGTAGCGCACCTCGAGGCTGTCTCCCGGCTTCGCCGAGTCGCCGCTTCCCGGCGCCAGGTCGCGGTAACGGAGCCCCGAGGGCGCGGTGGTCAGGGACTCAGGCCGGACATCGAGCGCGGTCGCGAAGGCGTTCGGATCGGACACGGGGCGGCTCCGGAAGTCGTTGAGCTTGCAGGCTGACAGTGCCAGCAGCGAGACAGCGGCGACAGACCAGCGGTACATGGGAACGGAACCTCCTGATGAAGCCGGATTCGGAAATGCGAAAGCCGGCGCGGCGGCCGGCTCTCGGAACCATCGGGACGGCGGGATTTGAACCCGCGACCCCTGCAACCCCATTGCAGTGCGCTACCGGACTGCGCTACGTCCCGTGACGGGCGGGAAAGGTAGTCTGGAGGCGGGAAGACGGGAAGGCGGCAGCACGGGAGGTGAGCGGAGGCTGCTATCTTCCCGCAGCCCCATCCGAGGACAACCTGCCATGCCGTTCGATCGTCGGGAGTTCGTGGTGCTGGGAGCCAGGGGAGTCGCCGGTTTCGCCGCGCTGCAGTATCTCGGCGCCTGCCGCGCCGGTGCCGGTGCCATGTCCGCCACGACCTACTCCCCGGCCTTCACCGCACTCCGGGATCAGTACTTCCTCCGCACCCTCGCCTACAATCCGGTAACCGCCACCTACCTGGGCGCCGACGCCTACGACCCCTCCCTCAGCCAGGTGAACGGCACCCTGCGCGACTTCCGCCCGGAGACCATCGCCGCGGAAGTCGTGTTCTATCGCGACGTCGCCGCACGGCTGGGTGCGCTGCCGCCGGCCGATGCCGGCTCCCCCGAGGCGATCGATCGTGCGGTGCTGGGCGCGCAGATCGCATTCCTGACCCACCAGTACGGGGAGCGGCGCTACCACGAGCGGGCGGTGGATACCTACGCGGCGGAGCCGTTCCGCGGGGTGGACTGGCAGATGCAGCAGATGACGGATGCCGGCAGTGGCCGCCTCGGCACCGAGGCCGAGTGGCAGCTCGTGGTGCAGCGGGTGAATGCGATCCCTGCCTACCTCACGGTCGCCGAAGCCAACCTCAAGGCCGGGGTGGCCTCGAACAACCGGCCTGACCCCCGCATGATCACGCGCGACGGCATCAGCGCCGCGAAGTCGAATGCCGAGTACTTCCGGACCACGCTGCCGAAGACGGCGGCCGGTTACCTGGGCGACCGGCCCTTTGCCGGGGCCACACAGGCGGCGCTGGCCGGCGCCTGCACTGCAGCGGCGGACGCGTGGACCCGGTTCGGTGCATTCCTTACGGCCACGTTCAAGGCCGGCGACGACACCGACCGCTACGCGACCGGGGAGCCGGAATACAACTGGCGCCTGGAGCACTGCCTCGCCGTGCGGCGGACCGCGGCCGAACTCTGGGAGTATGGCGACCAGCAGGTGGCGCTCTACGAGGACAAGATCTTCCGGGTGGCGGAGCAGATCGCCCGTGCCGCGGGGCTGAGCCTCCCCTTCGGGACCGATGCCGAGCGGCGGGCGTCGGTGCGGGCGGTGATGGACCGGCTGTCGAAGGATGCGCCGAAGAGTGATGACGAGCTCCTCGCGTGGTACATCGGCACCGGCGAGCGAGCGGTGCGCTACGGGCGGGATCACGGATTGTTCGATGTGCCGCAGACCTACAAGCTCGATGTCGTGTTCACGCCGCCGGTGCTCCAGAGCACGATTGACGCCGCCTACTACCCCGCCCCGCCCTTCAAGAAGACCGGCGTGGGCCGGTTCTACCTCTCGCCCACCGGCAACGATCCGGCGACGCTGGCCCAGAACAACCGCTCGTCGGTGGCCACGACGGCGGTCCATGAGGGCTTCCCGGGCCACGACTGGCATTACAAGTACATGACCGAACACACCGCCGACATCAGCAACATCCGCTGGCTCACGCCCGGCGCGGTGGAGGACTCCTCCTCGATGTGGGAGGACTCGATGGCGTCGGAGGGGTGGGCGCTCTATGCCGAGGAGCTGATGGCGGAGCCGGTGGACGGCCGGCCCTACGGCTTCTACGAGCCCGGCGAGTATCTCTACATGCTGCAGGGCCAGCTCATGCGCGCGGTACGGGTGCGGGTGGACGTGGGCATCCACACCGGACGCATGTCCTTCGATGATGCGGTGGACTACTTCGCGGCGCATGTGGAGTTCGTGCCGGACGCCCGGAAGCGTGCGGCACGGGAGCCGGTGGCCCGGGCGGCGTTCGACACCGCCGATCGCGCCATCTATCGCTATTCCAAGTGGCCCACGCAGGCCATCACCTACAACCTGGGCAAGGGCGCCATCGTGGCCCTGCGCGACGACGTGCGCCGAGCCGAAGGCGCCGGCTTCAGCGCCAAGGCCTTCCACGAGAAACTGATGCGCCAGGGGACCATTCCGGCGGGCTATTACCGCGAGGCGTTCCTCAAGGCGTGACGCAGCGGCCGGTCAGTCCGGCGGCCGCAGCTCCCTGAGCCGCCGGAGGGCCGGTGCCCGCCAGGCCGTCACGCCGACCGTGACGAGCGTCAGCACGCCGCCCACCAGCACTGACGGCACGGTGCCGAGCAGCCGCGCCGTGAGGCCCGATTCGAACGCACCGATCTCGTTGCTGGATCCGATGAACACCGCGTTGACCGCCGACACCCGGCCCAGCAGGGCATCGGGCGTGAAGATCTGCAGCAGGGTGGAGCGCACCACCACGCTCACGGTGTCCACCATCCCGCTCAGGGCCAGGAGCCCGAGCGAGAGCGGGAAGCTCCGGGACAGCCCGAAACCGATCATCGCAAGACCGAACACGGCGACACTCACCAGCAGGGTGCGGCCCGCCCGCGCGAGCGGCGGCCGGTGCGCCAGCCAGAGCGACATGATCACGGCGCCCGCGGCCGGCGCTGCCCGCAAGGCACCGAGCCCCTCCGGCCCCACCCGCAGGATGTCGGACGCGAAGACCGGCAGCAGCGCCACCGCCCCGCCGAAGAGCACCGAGAAGAGATCGAGGGCCATCGCGCCCAGGAGAATCGGCTGGCCCCGCAGGAAGGCCACTCCCTCGTGCAGCCCGTGCAGCACCGACTGCGACGTCGGCGCCCGGCTTTCGCCCGGTGAGTGCACCGGTCGCATCATCACCAGGGCCGCCAGCATCAGGCAGACGTCCACCCCGTAGGCGATTCCCGGGCCGCCGGCGGCGTAGAGCAGCCCGCCCAGGGCCGGACCGGTCACGGCGGCGAACTGGAACGATGACGTGCGCCAGGCCGAGGCGTTGGCGTAGAGCGCCCGTGGCACCAGCTCGGCAGCGAGCGCGGTGCGGGCCGGCATGAGGAAGCTGCGGGCGATGCCGCTCACGAAGATGACGGCGTAGAACGGCAGCGCGGCATGCAGCGGATGGCGGGACGCATGCAGGGTGATCAGCAGCAGCGCCACGGCGCAGCCGAAGGTCACCACCAGCGACGCCACCACGATCCGGCGCCGGCTGATCCGGTCCGCCACGTGACCGGCGAACAGCGCCACCGCGATGAACGGCAGCGCCTCCGCCAGGCCGATCAGCCCGAGCGAGAGCGGGTCATGGGTGAGGTCGTACACCTGCCAGGCCACCACCACGCCGCGCATCTGGGTGGCGACCGTCATGCACATCAAACTCGAAATGAGCCACCGGAACGGCGGAATGCGGAGGGAGGCGTACGAGTCGTGTCCCGGTTCGGGCATGCTCGGCGCAATATAAGGGCGCCCGGATACCGGGTGCCGATGCCGTCAGGGCGTGCGCGTGCGGCGGTCCTCGGTTGCCACGAGGTTCTCGACCCGGTCCACCGGCACGTCGGCGCCGCGCATCGAGTCGAGGTCCCGCCGGAACTCGGCGTTGGTGGTGTCCACCGCCGGCCACGCGGCACGGCGGTCGGGAGCGAACATGGTCGCCAGCTGTGCCATGACCCCGCGCACGGTGTCGGCGGTGGGGTTGTCGTACACCGCCACGATCCGGTAGGGATGATCCGCCTTGAGCCGGACACCCCTGCCCCGGATGGCCAGGAGCCGGCGACGGACCCCATAGACGGTTCCGTCCGGATTCCGGCGGCTCCGCACCCGGAAGAGCAGCCGCCCCGTGACGCCATCCACGACCCCGACCGATACGCCGTAGTTGTGGAGGTGGCCGCCCACGGCAAGCACGCGGCCCGCCGCCGGTACGGTGAACATCGAGCTGGCCTCGGAGCGGCCGGGGGGAATGTCGTACGCCGGGAGCACGCCGACGGCCGGCGAGACCTCGAACACCACCGGCAGCATGTCGGTCGGACGGGGTGCCATGTTGACGGGCGTGTACAGCAGCGTGAGCCGGTAGTAGGCCTCGATCGGATGGCCGGTGGTGTTGTGCCACATGATGTGGATCGCCATCGGCTCGCCCCGGTGCACCGGCGCGCCCACCGAGGCCGGGAGCGACGCGTCGGCGGTCTCCTCGCCGATGCCCAGCAGCCGCTCGGCGATGGGACGCCAGAGCTGGCGCCGCCCGAGGTCCACCAGCACCATGTGGTGCATCACTTCCTCGGGAAACGCCTTGCCGTCCGGGCCGCAGATATCCAGCCGGAACCCTCGCAGCCAGCCGTTCACCGGCCACTCGAAGCGCTGGACAATGGTATCCGCCATCTCCGGCATCGCCATCCCGTCCATCATTTCCATGTCGTCGTGGTCCATGGCCGGCGCCGGACGGAATGGCCCCTGGGTGGCGACGACCTCGCGGCTGTCCTCGTCCAGCGTCACGCCGGGCACGGGGATGTATCCGGCCGCCATGCGGCAGGGCGAGGGATTGGCGTGCAGCAGGGCGGGAACGGCGATCAGGAGCGCGGTGAAACCAGCGCGGCGAAGCGGCACAGAGACCTCGGGTAAGAGGAAACCCCATGGCCTCATTCATTGCGGAAGGAAGCCGCCAACAGGATGCCGAGCAGGTATGACCGGTGCGGCGGGGGGAATGTTAAGAGAGCCAGTGGTGGGACTTGAACCCACGACCGCTCGATTACGAATCGAGTGCTCTACCGCTGAGCTACACTGGCCGGAACTGAAAAGGGGCGTACCGTGCGGCCGCCCCCAGTGCCCTGGCGCGGATTCGAACCGCGACGCCTTTCGGCACTACCCCCTCAAGATAGCGTGTCTACCAATTTCACCACCAGGGCGCACCGAGGGATAGCCGGGAGAAAATAGCGGCCCTCAAAATGAGGGTCAACCTTCGGCTCAAAACGCGCGCATGACGGTCCGAAACGGGCTGCCGGAAATCGGCGTGCCGTTCACCGCGATCTCGACGGCAAAAGTGCCGAGCGCCCACGGACGGAAGCTTCCGACATAGCGCTCGGCGTCCGAATCGTACGCGATGGGTATGGCGCGGCGGTCGCCATCGAGCACCGCCGTCGCGGAAATCGGCTCTCCCGATCGGTGGATCGGATTGCCGAAGGCATCGTACGCATCAATCGTGAGCGCTACCTCCGGGGAGACGAAGGTCGCGAGCGGATCCACGACCGCGACCGTCGTCGCCGGCGACACCGGCCCCGCCACCACCGTCACCTTGGCGGTCTGGTCGATCGATATTCCCCCCG
>DASTBA010000099.1:0-28343 GCA_035712285.1 Gemmatimonadales bacterium
GTGCCGCTGGACGCGGTGACCGCCGAGATGCGTGCCCGCGCCAAGACCATCAACTTCGCCACGATCTACGGGCAGGGGCCGTTTGCGCTCTCGCGCCAGCTCGGCATCACGCAGGACGAGGCGAAGGCGTTCATCAAGGGGTACTTCGAGCGCTTCCAGGGGGTGCGGCAGTTTCTCGACCGGCAGGTGGAGCTGGCGCGGGAGCAGGGGTACGTGGAGACGCTCTCGGGGCGCCGCCGCTACATCCCCGAGATCAAGGACAAGAACTTCAACATCCGCTCCTACGGCGAGCGCACCGCGCAGAACTCCCCCCTCCAGGGCTCGGCGGCGGATCTTATCAAGATGGCGATGATCCGCATCCACCAGGCGCTCAAGGAGGGGAAGTTCCAGGGCCGGCTGCTGCTGCAGGTGCATGACGAGCTGGTGTTCGAGGCGCCGCCCTCGGAACTGGATCGCATGAAGGCGATGGTGAAACAGCACATGGAGGGCGCCGCCGAACTCGAGGTGCCGCTGGTGGTGGAGATCGGCGTGGGGCCCAACTGGCTCGACGCCAAGCACTGACGGGCGTCCGGCGCCCTTGACCCGGTGTCTGGCAGGGTGAATGTTGCAGGTACCCCCGTATCCGGGTGCGTGCCATGCCCCAGCCATTCCTGACCAGCAGTTCCACCGGAGTCGAGACACCCTGGCAGAGTCTCGAGGATCTCCTCGACGCCCTGGAGCAGGGGTTTCTCGACGCCGACGACTACGTCTTCGACCAGATCCGCCAGGCCTGGCAGCCGATCCGCCGCCACGACGGGATCGTCCGGGCCTGGGACCAGCGGATGAGCTACCGCCCACCCGAGCTGCGGCGCATCATCACCACCGCACGGCGCCCCTCGACCGGCTTCCCGGCCCTCTCGCCGGACGGTCACACCCCGCTCGCCACACCGATTGCCCGGCTGGACACCCGTCGCCGCCCGGCTCCATCGCTCGAGGAAGTGCCGGAAGTCCGTCGCGTGGTGCTCATGGGTGAGGTCCTGCTGATTACGGTGCTGGTGTCACTGCTGGCGCTGGGATTCGTGTGGGTGGTGCGCGGAATGCTGGGGGCGATTCGATAGACGGCTGGTTGGCGAGTCGGCAAGACGGCTGGTGTCTAGCCGTCTAGCCGTCCAGCCGTCTTGCCGCCTCTCCGCACCCCCGGCCACCAGTTCCACGCGCCGGCGAGGTGCATGAAGGCCGGCACCAGCACCATGCGGATGATCGTGGCATCCAGCAGCACGGCGACGGCGAGCCCGAATCCCAGGAACTGCATCACCAGGACGCGGGCGAAGGCGAAGACCCCGAACACCATGATCATGATGAGCGCGGCGGAGGTGATGACACTCGCCGTGGCGCTCACCCCTTCCATCGTGGCTTCATCGTTCCGGCCGGTGCGGTCGAATGCTTCCTTGATGCGGCTGAGCAGGAAGACCTCGTAGTCCATGCTCAGGCCGAACACCACGGCAAAGACCAGCACCGGCACCACCACGAAGATCGCGGACGTGGCGCCGGACAGCCCGAACGCCTGGGCGCCGAGGCCGTACTGGAAGACCAGGACGATGAGGCCGAAGGTGGCGCTCACCGAGAGACTGTTCATGATCACCGCCTTGACCGGCACCAGGAGCGACCGGAAGGCGACGGCCAGCATGATGCCGGTGGCGCCCAGCACCAGCAGGACGATGAGCGGAAAGCGCGCCATCAGGTCGTCCTGGAAGTCGAGCGCGCTCGCGGCGTAGCCGCCCACCCGGATGGTGGCGTCCCGGAGCTGCTTCGGGCGGTGGGTGGCGATGGTCGCGCGGACGCTCCGGACCAGTTCCTGGGTCGAGGTGAGCGAGGTCGTGTCGGCGGGGATGAGATCCAGCAGGGTGACGCGGCCGTCCCGGCTCAGGTAGGCGTCAATGAAGTCGCCGTACCGGGCACGGGCGCTGTCGAGCTCGCTGTAAAAGGCCGAGAGCTCGAGGATGGACTTGCGGCCGCCGAGGTCCACCAGGCTCCGCACCTCGCGGACACGGTGATCGGCGCGAAACGAATCGCTGAGCGCCATGAGTCCGCGGAGCGACGCGGCGCTCACGGCGTTCTGTCCCTCGGGCACCTCGACCACCACCCGGACCGGCTGGATGTAGCCGGCGACCCCCATCCGCTCGAGGGTCTCGAGCCCGCGTCCCGCTTCCGTTGCCGTGGGCCACCAGTTGCGGGCGGGGAGCCCGATGCGGATCAGGAAGAGCGGCGCCGTGAGCAGGGCGATGGCCATCCCGCCCAGCGTGAGCGCGCGCACCGGGTGGCGGGCGAGGGTGCGAGCCCATTTTTCCCAGCCGCGGGGGGAGTGGTACCAGGCGAGCCGGCGGGCGAGCCACTTGGGCCGGTCAATGTCCCGGCCGATGATCGCGAGCAGGGCGGGGAGGAGCGTCGTGGAGAGCACCACCGCCACCGCCACGACCACCAGCCCGCCGAGGCCCACGCTGCGGGTCTCGATGAGGGGAGTGAAGAGGAGCGCGGCAAAGCCCACCACCACGGTGAGGCCGGAGGTGACCACGGCGCTGCCGGCGGTGATCATGGTGTTGACGGCGGCCTCGCGCCGGCGCACGCCGCGCCGCAATTCCTCGCGAAAGCGCGTCACCACCAGCAGCGAGTAGTCGATGCCGACACCCAGGCCGATCATCGTCGTCATGTTGAGGACGAAGATGGACATCGGCGTGATGCGGGTGAGCAGCCCGATGATCGTGAGCGAGACGGCAATCGCGAGGAAGCCGATCACCAGCGGGAGCGCCGCCGCCACCAGCGCGCCGAAGGCCAGCACCAGGATCACCAGCGTGAGCGGCAGCAGCCGGGCCTCCCCCCGCTTGCTGTCCTCGGTGCTCACCTGGCGGACGTCGAGATCCAGGGGCGAGCGGCCGGTGAGGTGCACCGCGTATTGCTCGCCATCGTGAAAAGTGCGAAGCGTCTGTGCGACCGTCGCGCGGATCGGCTTCACCAGGCTGGCCACGGTGTCGCTGCCGGTCACGGTGAGCGCCAGAACCAGGAAAGTGGCCCGGTGGTTATGACTGATGAACGTGGAATCGTGCGTGGCGGGCCAGGAAACGATCGAGCGGATGTAGGGCGCCTGGCGGAGGACGCTGGTGAGACTGTCCAGCACCAGTTTCGGCCGGCCGCTGTCGAACGGCGCCGGTCCCTCGATGGTGAGCGCGAAGAAATCGCTCAGCGACTGGCTGAACCGGGTCTTGAGCGCGCGCTCCGCCAGCGCCGCCTCGGTCAGCTTGTCGCTGCCGCCGCGGATGTTGAGGAGTTCGGGTGTGGCGGGAGCGCGGATGGCCGCGATGGCGCCCAGGAGAATCCAGACCGCCAGGACGATCCAGCGCCAGCGAACCAGGGCCTTGGCAAACGAACGCATAATCGTGGGCCAATGTTAGGCACCGCCGGGGCCCTGCGCTACCCAAGCGGCCCGGCCCTTGCACCAGACGGGGCATCCTGACCTGGACACTATGAAACGTTTCGCCCTACCGCTTCTGACGCTGGGACTTGCGGTCGTGGTACTCGTGGACCGGTTGCAGCACTTGCATGAGGTCCGCGACACCCTGACCCTGCCTGTGGCGGCCGCCTCGACGGCCGGCCCCGGTCCCCGCGCGCCGTCCCGGGACTCGGGGCTCCAGCCCACCTCCCAGGCTGCCTCCGCCACCCCGACCATTGACCGGCTGGCTCGGCTGGCCGCGCGCCAGCAGATCGTCCGCGCCGGCATGTCCACCTACCTGGACTCCCTGCTGTTCTCGACTGATTCCGTGGTGCGGCGCTGGCCCGACCGTGCCGGCCTGCCCCTGCGCGTCGCCATCGTGGATGGCGACACCCCCGACTTCCGGCCCCGGATGGCCAATTTCGTCAGCCGGGCCCTGGAGCTCTGGTCCGAATCAGGAGCAGGAGTTCGGTTCGAGGTTGTAAGCGATACTACTAATGCTGACATCATCTACCGGTGGATCGACCGCTTCCCCTATGACCGCGCCGGCCAGACCGACCTGACCTGGGACCGGCTGGGGCGGGTGCGGCGGGCGAGCGTCTCGCTTGCCATTCACACCCAGTCGGGGATCCGCCTTCCCGATGCCTCGCTCTTTGCCGTGGCCGTGCATGAGACCGGTCACGCGATCGGTCTCCCTCACTCGGCCGATTCCAACGACGTGATGTTCCCGGCCACCCGCGTCGGCGCCCTCACCGACCGCGACCGGGCCACCGCCCAGCTGCTCTATGCATTGCCGGTGGGGTCGATCACCGATTCGGTGCGCGCCCCGTGATCGTCGCTGCCCTCGTCATCGCTGCCGCCATCGGCGGGAAGCCGGTGCCGCCGCCTCCGCGGCCGGCCGCCGACTTCTCGGCCGTGGACCGTGCGGTGCTCAGGGGGATCCGGCGGGGGATCTATCCCGGTGCCGTCGTGGTGATCGGCACCCACGACCGCATCCTGCATTCGCGCCGCTTCGGCCACTACACCTGGAGCGCGAAGTCGCCGAGACCCCGGACCGACTCCACGCTGTGGGATCTCGCGTCGCTCACCAAGGTGATTACCGCGGGGGCGGCGCTCCGCATGGTGGATCAGGGCACGCTGGATCTCTCGGCGCCGGTGGCGCAATACGTTCCCGAGTTCAGCGGCGGCCTGCGCGATTCGGTGACGGTGCGGATGCTGCTCACGCACACCAGCGGCCTGCCTCCGTACCTCCCGCTCTTCCGGACCGCCACCACGCGGGCGGAAGCGCTGGCGCAGGTGACCGGTGTCGACCTGATGCAGCCACCGGGCCTGAGTCCGGTATACAGCGACCTCAACGGGATCCTGCTCGGACTGGTGCTGGAGTCGGCGTCCGGTCTCCCGCTCGACTCGCTGCTCGCGGCACAGGTCCTCAGCCCGCTGGGCATGGCCCATACGATGTTCAGGCCGCCGGCATCACTCATGGCGCGGATCGCGCCCAGCTCGTTCCTCAAGGGCGCGGCAGTGGCGGGCATCCCGAATGACAGGAATGCGGTGCTGCTGGGCGGTATCTCGGGCCACGCAGGCCTCTTCGCCACCGCGCGGGACCTGGCGAAGTTCGCGCAGGCCTGGCTCCGGGACGGCGTGCTGGCCGACGGCTCCGAATGGGTGAAGCCGGCCACGGTGCAGGAGTTCCTGGCCGGCACCGAGGTGTCCGGCTCGCGCCGGCTGGGGTGGGACTCGCCCGATCCCGAGCATGAGGGACCATCGGTGTTCGGTCGGCTGCTGAGCCCGCTGGCCTACGGGCACACCGGCTGGACCGGCACCGAGATGTGGGTGGATCCGGCGCGGGATGTGTTCGTGATCTTCCTGGCCAACCGCAGCTTCGATCCGCGGGCGCGGCATTCCCTCAAGAAGATGACCGAGATCCGCGCGGCGGTGTCGGATGCGGTGGCGCGGGCGGTGCCGCGACGCCCGGCGTAGGGGCGCATGGCCGGGCGCGCAGGTGACGGGCGCACAGCCGTGCGCCCTTACGTATATTCCGGGCATGATCGCACCTGACACCATCCGCAAGGCCCTCCGCGGCGTCAAGGATCCCGAGCTCGGCCTCAACATCATGGACATCGGCCTCGTGTACGACGTGCTCGTGAACGAGACCGCCGGCACCGACGCCGACGTGGTGATCCGCATGACGCTCACCTCGCCGGGTTGTCCCGCCGGCGGGCAGATCATGGACGACGTGCGTGAAGTCGTGAAGAATCTCGACGGCGTGGACCGCGTCGAGGTCGAACTGGTGTGGGAACCGTACTGGACGCCGGACAAGATGGATCCGCGCGTCAAGGCGTTCATGGGATTCTAGCCGGGCGCCTTCGACAGCAGCCGGCTGCCCAGCACCTCCACCTGCCAGCGCCGGATTCCCGGCACTTCCAGCAGTTCTTCGGTGGTCTTCGGCTCGCGCCGCGCAATCCCTTCCAGCGTGCCGTTGGGACACAGCACCCCGGGTGCGAGCCCGACGCGCTCCGCTTCCGCGTTGCGCATCGCCTTGAGCTGGTCCACCCGCGCCTCGTAGGCGAGGTCCACCGGGCGCCGGGGCGGGCGTTCGCGGCGGGGCAGTTCCGCATCGGGAATCGCCTGTGCCTGGCGGATCGCCGCCATGATCTCGGCGCCGCGCTTCGCCACCAGTTCCCGGCCCACCCCCTTCACCTTCGCCAGGGCCTCGAGATCGGCCGGCGGATCCTTGGCGAGGGTCATCATCGGTTCGTTGTTGATGATGCGGAAGGGCGCGCGGTCCAGCGCCTGGGCGGTCTCGTCGCGCCAGGTGTAGAGGGCACGGAGAATGGCGAGCGGGCGCGGCTTGAGCGCCTTGGCCCCCTTGAAGCGGAGCCAGCCGGGCTCGGCTTCATCGTCATCGGACCAGCGCACCTCCGCCAGCAGCGCGAACTCCTCCTCGGCCCAGTGCAGCCGTCCCTTCGCGATGAGCGCATCGCGCATGATGTCGCGCAGCGCCGGGAGGAATCGCGTGTCCGACGCCGCATAGCGGAGCATGTCCTCGCTCAGCGGACGCGCCGACCAGTCGGCGCGCTGGAAGCGCTTGTCCAGCGTCACGTGCAGGTATTTCTCGAGCAGCGCGGCGAGGCCGATCCCCGGTTCGTTGAGCAGCTGCGCCGCCACCCGGGTGTCGAAGAGACTCGTGGCCCGGTAGCCGAATTGTCGCGCGAGAAGCCGCAGGTCGTAGTCGGCGTCGTGAAAGACCGATTCCACCGCCGGGTCGGCGAGCAGGTCGCCCACCGCGTCGAGGCTCTTCACCGCGAGCGGGTCCACCACCGCGGTCGCCTCCCGGGTGGAGAGCTGCACGAGGTAGACCTTGTCCTCGTAGCGGTGGAAGCTCGCCGCCTCGGTGTCGATCGCCAGCAGGGTCACGTCCTTCGCCTTCGCGAGCCACGCGGCCAGCGCCTTGTCGGTGGCGATGAGGTGCACCTGGTCGGCGGAACCGTCCTTCGCTCCGCTCATTCGCGGATGCGGGTGGCGACGAGTTCCAGCCCTTCGGCCACTTCATCGAGCGCCTTGGAGAGCGCCTTGAAGAAGTCGGCGTCGAGCGTCACCGGCTCGCCCATGGCGGCCTGCATCTGGGCCTTGCGGGCCTGCTTCGCGGCGTGGCGGATGTAGTCGGTCGGTGGTTTCATGAGTTGAAGCTAGACGGGAGGGCGGGCAGTCGGGAGGATTGTCATTCCCGCGCAGGCGGGAATCCATGTTGCCCAGACTCCCCGAACCTGGACCCCGGCTTTCGCCGGGGCGACGATGGGTGTCCGCCATGTCCGCCCTGTCCGCCTCGCCCGCCTTGTCCTACCTTAGTTCCCCATGCCCCTCCCCGAAATCGACCTCACCGTCTACCCCGATCAGTGCGACGCCTACGGGCATCTCAACCAGGCCTCGTTCCTGGTGCTCTTCGAGCGGGCGCGCTGGGACATGTTCGCCGCCGGCCCCGGCATGGACGTGTTCGAGAAGGCCGGCATCTGGCCCGCCGTGCGCCACGCCTCGGTGGACTACCGGGCGCAGGTGTACCCGGGCGACGTGCTCCGCTTTCAGCAGACGCTCACCCACCTGGGCCGCACCAGCTTCACCCTCCGGCAGACCGCGCGCCGGGTGAAGGACGATGCCCTGACCGCCACGGCGGAGTTCGTCTTCGTCTGCCTGGGCGCCGGCGGGAAGCCGGTGCCGGTGCCTGCCATCATCAGCGAGCTGCTGGAACAGGTGCCCGACGGCCAGGCGGTGCGGCGCATCACGGTGAACGGCGTCGGTCTCGCGGTGGATTCGGTGGGC
Organism: Gemmatimonadales bacterium; assembly: GCA_035712285.1. Taxonomy (GTDB): domain Bacteria; phylum Gemmatimonadota; class Gemmatimonadetes; order Gemmatimonadales; family GWC2-71-9; genus CAMLHP01. The sequence continues at coordinate 7,781 of DASTBA010000099.1, forward strand.
GAAGGGCCGGCGGTGCTCTTCATCCACGGCTACCCGCTGGATCGGACCGTGTGGCGCCATCCGATGGAGCACCTGGAGGGGTGGCGCCGCATCGCGCCAGATCTTCGGGGCATGGGCAGGTCGGATGCGCCGGACCTGGGCTACAGCATGACCACCTACGCCGATGACCTGGCGGCGCTGCTGGACTCGATCGGCGTGGATGACGCGGTGCTCTGCGGGCTCTCGATGGGTGGCTACGTCGCGTTCGAGTTCCTGCGCCGGCACCGCCAGCGGGTGCGGGCCCTGATACTCATGGACACCCGTGCGGAAGCCGACTCGGCGGAGGGGCGGAAGAGCCGCGACGCTGCCGCGCAGCTCGCCCGCGACCAGGGCGCCCGCGCCGTCGCCGATTCGATGCTGCCGCGGCTCTTTGCCAGGGACACCGCCGATGCGGTGGGCGAGCCGTGGTGGGTGACGGAGCGGATGATCCTGGGAACGCCGGTCGCCGGGATCACCGGAGCCCTGGCGGCGATGCGGGACCGGCCCGACAGCACGGAGCTGCTGGGTACGCTGGCCGACCTGCCGGTGCTGGTGGTGGTGGGGGACCATGACCGGATGACGCCGCCGGCGTCGGCACACCGGATGATGGCCGGGATTCCCGGGGCCCGGCTGGTGGAGATCGCCGGGGCCGGCCACCTCCCGCCGCTGGAAAAGCCGGAGGTGACGACGGGGGTGCTGCGGGAATTCCTGGAAAAGATCTAGGGGCCTACCGCTGCGGCCTTCCCGGCGGCTCGTCGCTGCTGAAGACTTCCCGGTTCTTCTCGATGTAGGAGGCGAGGTTCCCGGGCACGTCCTCTTCGGGGAAAATGGCCGTCACCGGACACTCCGGTTCGCACGCGCCGCAGTCAATGCACTCATCGGGGTGGATGTAGAGCTGGTCCTCCCCCTCGTAGATGCAGTCCACCGGACAGACATCCACGCAGGCCCGGTCCTTGACGCCGATGCAGGCCTCGGTGATCACATACGGCATTGCGGTACTTCCTCCAATCGGGAAACGTCCGGGGGACGCGGCGCGTGCGCGCCTGCGTGCGCCAACAATTACGCGACGACGATGGCCGCGCAAGGGGCCGATTAGCTTTCGCCGTCATGCGCAGCATCCGTCTGGCCGCCCTGCCGGTCTTCATCGTTCTTTCATTCACCGCTCATCCGCTTCCGGCCCAGCAGTGCAGCGCGCCCAGGACCGCGCTGGTGCTTTCGGGCGGGGGGGCCAAGGGGCTGGCGCACATCGGCGTGCTGCGCGCGCTCGACAGCCTCGGCATCCATCCCGACCTGGTGGTCGGCACCAGCATGGGCGCGGTGATCGGCGCGATGTATGCCAGCGGCTACTCCGGTGCCACCATCGATTCGCTCGCCCGTACGGCGCCGATCGCGACGCTGTTTCGCACCTTTGCCCCTCGCGCGCCGCGGGCCCTGGGGCGGCTCTCGCCCCTGCTGGTCTGGGAACAGGGAGACCGCGGCTTCAACCTGCAGAACGCCGCCGTCCGCGAGCCGGAGGCAAGCGCGCTCCTCAACCTCGCCCTGCTGCGCGGGAACCTCCTCGCCCGCGGCGACTTCGATTCCCTGCCCATTCCGCTCCGGGTGGTGGCCACCGACCTCCGCAATCGCCAGCCCGTGGTCCTCCGTTCGGGCGACCTGGCGGAGGCGGTGCGCGCCAGCATCGCCATCCCGCTGGTCTTTCCACCCGAGCAGATCCACGGGCGCTTCCTCGCCGATGGCGGCCTGAGCGCCAACATTCCCGTCGCCATCGCACGGGCGGCGGGTGCGCGGCGAGTAATCGTGTCGGACGCAACCGAACGCCGGCCCGACACGCTCAACTACTACTCGCCCGTCACCCTGGCCGAGCGGCTGCTCGGGTATCTCTTCGAGCAGCCGATGGACTCGCTCGGCGCCGGCGACCTCTATATCCGCCCCGACGTCGCCGGATTCCAGAGTCTCGACTTCTCCCGCTTCAGCATTGCCCGGCTCATTGACCGCGGGCACCTCGCCGCCGATTCCACGCTGCCGGCCCTCGCGTGCCCGCCCCGGCGCACGCCACATGCGATGCCGCTGCCATCGGCGCTCAAGGCCGTCGCGGTGCTGGACACCGCCCGCGAGAAGACCCGGGACATCACCCGGCTGCTGGGTCTCGAGGGCCAGGACTCGCTCGATGCAAGCCGGCTCAGGGGCCGCCTGCGCCGGCTCGCGGCGTCGGACCGGTTCGTGGCGCTCTGGCTGAATCCGTCCGGTTCGGGAGATTCGGTGTCGCTCGACATCGCGCCGGAACGGGCACCGGAACGGGTGGCGGCGCTGGGTGCCGCCTATGACAACGACATGGGCGGGCGCCTGTGGGTGGGTGGTGTGGACCGCACCCTCCTGGGCGGTGCCGAACTGAGCCTGCTCGGCGCCGCCGGCAACCTGCGCAAGGACCTGACGCTCGGCCTCCGGAAGCAGCGCGAGGTGTTCGGCCAGCTGGTGGTGCCCAGGGGGGCGATCGGTGTGGCGTTCGACAACATCCGGCGCTTTGACAGCACCGGAGAACAGGTCGGTCTCGTCCGTACGCGCGAAGCCACGGCGGAACTGGGCGTCGAGCGGGAGTTTCTTCCGGACTGGACCGCGTCGCTCACCGGCACCGGCATCGTCTGGCGGAACCCCGATCACTCGGTGCAGAACGCAGCCGGCGCCGCCTTCCGGGTGAGCCACGTGAACCAGTCGCTCGATCAGGATCTCGCCGTCGAGGGGATCTGGAACGACAGCTTCAAGCGCGTGACACTCGATGCCGAGCCGGAGCTCGGGTTCGGGCCGCTGACGGTGTCACCCCACCTGCGCCTCGGCGCCGGGACCGACCTGCCGATCCAGTATTCCCTTGCACTCGGCGGCGCGGACGGGTTTCCGGGCCGGCATATCGGGGAACTGCGGGGGGACCGCGAGGCGCTGTTCGGCCTGGCGCTCGCCTGGCCGCTGGTGGGACCGCTGCACCTGCGCGTGGATGGCATGACCGGCCGGATCGCCACCGGCGGCGGTCTGCTCGCGAGCGACGGCTGGCTCACCGGTGTGCGCGGCGGCGTCGAAGCCGATACACCGGTCGGTCCTGTCCGCGTGGAACTGGGCCTGGGTGGGGGAAGGGAGATGCTGTTCGTGAGACTCGGAAGATGGTTTTGACAGGGCGGACGAGACGGACAAGGCGGACGGGCCGGGCCGATGCACTCGTTGCGGGAGCGATGCCATGATGCTGCCGGACTATCTGGTCTACCCGGCCCACTGGATCTGGTGGCTGGCGTTCGGCATGGCCGGGATGATGGCGAATCGAAGGCGCAGCGCGGCGCCGGCCGCGGCCGATACCATCACCACACCGGTCAAGGCATCACACCCGAAGCTGCTGGTGGCGCTCCATGCCGTGGGATTCACCGTGATGTACGTCGGCATCGCCAATGCGGTGTTTTCGCACCGGATACCTGCCTGGTTCGCGGGCCACGATCTGGCAGGCCTGGCTGTCATCCTGCTCAGCGCCGCGATGTTCGTCTGGGCGCGGCTCTATTTCCGCTCCTGGCGCCTCCAGGCCAGGCTCGAAACCGGGCACGAGCTCGCCACCGGCGGTCCGTTCCGCTGGGTGCGACACCCGATCTATGCCAGCGTGACCCTGCTGGCGCTTGGAACCGCGCTCTGGATTCCCACGCCCACCCTGTGGCTGGCCTTCGCCTTGATGGCCATCGGCAGCGACCTGCGCGCCCGGGCTGAGGAAAAGGTGCTGGAACAGGGATTCGGCGAGACGTACCGGGAATACTGCAGGAAAACGGCGAGGTTCGTGCCGGGAATTTATTGACGAGGCGGGCAGGGCGGACGGGTTCCTGCCCGCCTTGTCCGCCCTGTTACAGCAGCCCTGTCAGCGGTGTCGCGTAGACCCCGGTGCGCGGTTCCGGCGGCCCATAACGGCCGGCGGTGGCATGGAGGCGGCTCCATTCCTCCCTGAGGCAGAACGGGTCCAGCCCGTGCGGGCGATCCACCGCGAGCACACCGTCCAGGTGATCCAGCTCGTGCTGCACCAGCTCGGCCTTGTCCCCCTCGAGATCTTCCTCGTGCCAGTGGCCCTTCACATCCTGATAGCGGACGCGAATCCGGTACGAGCGACTCACCCGGACCAGCAGGTTCGGGAACGAGAAGCAGTCGTCCCAGACGCTGAAATCCTCGTTGCCGACATCCACGATCTCCGGGTTGATCAGCACCCACGGCTTGTCCATCTCGATGTAGACGATCCGCACCGGCGCCCCGATCTGCGGCGCGGCGATGCCCCGGCCGCTCCCGAACCGGCTCTGCCAGTCCCGGAGGGTTTCGCGCAGGTCATCCAGGATGACCCGGACAGCGGCGGACCCGGGCTTCTCGATCGGCTCGCAGAGGGTCCGGAGGACCGGGTCGCCCAGGAGACGGATGCGGTGGATGGTCATGGGGACAAGATCGGGAATCGCAGGTACGGGAGCAAGAGAGACGGCTCGGCAAAATGAGCGGTTGTCACCCTGAGCGAAGCGAAGGGACCATTGATCGGCCCGGGTTTCGGCCCCTTCGTCCGCTTCGCGGCCTCAGGGTGACAGTCCACTGAATGCCGAGCCTCCGATGCGCCGAGACCCCACCTTGCCAGCCCTGCGTCATAAGCCATAAGCCACCAGTCCTCAATATGTTACAATTCCCACCAAAAACACCCCACAATCCTTGCCAATCCCGACTTTTTCGGTTAGGATTAGGCCGTATGACCGCCGCTCCCGACCTTCCGCAGGATCACCTGCCGCTGGGCCTCAAGGGGCCGCGGGCGGCGGTGGTCATGGAGCTCAAGCGGGCGCCGGGCATGGAGGCCAAGGATCTGGCCCGTCGGCTGTCCCTCTCGATGAACGCTATCCGCCATCACCTCAAGGAGCTGGAAGCTTCCGGCGTGGTGGAATGGAGCCGGCGGCCATCGGGCGGGCCGGGGGCGCCGGGTCACGCCTATCACCTGACGGCTGCCGGGGAGGCGCTGTTTCCGGAGCGGTACAAGGAGACGCTGACCCAGCTGATGGAGCACCTGGTGGCCACATCGGGCCGGGCGGCGGCGGTGGAGTTCATCGAGTCGCACTATCGGGCGCTGGCCGAGCAGCTGGAGCCGGAGCTGGCGGTGGCGAGCCCGGCAGAGCGGATGCGGATCGTGGCCCGGGTGCGGAGCGAGGACGGATACATGGCGGAGGGGGCCGCGACCTTCTGTTGCGGAACCCTCACCGAACATCATTGCGCCCTGCGCGCCGTCTCGGAGCGGTTCCCCGAGATCTGCGACGCGGAGCAGCGCTTTCTCGAGCGGACGCTGGGCGGGCGGATCGAGCGCCGGCTGCACCTCTTGAGCGGCGATGGCGCGTGCGAATACTCCGTGCGGTTCCGGCCATCGGCCGGCGGCGCGGTCACCGGTCAGGAGAGCGCATGAGCGCGTCGGTCGAATCGCTGGTCAACCGGGAATACAAGTACGGCTTCGTGACCGACATCGAGTCGGATGTCGCGCCCAAGGGGCTGAGCGAGGACATCATCCGGCTCATCGCGGAGAAGAAGGGCGAGCCGGACTGGCTGCTGGAGTGGCGGCTCAAGGCGTATCGTGGCTGGCTGAAGATGAGCGAGCCCCACTGGCCCAACGTGAAGTACAACCCGGTGGACTACCAGGCCCTCAGCTACTACTCGGCACCGAAGACGAAGAAGCCGCTCGGCTCGCTGGACGAGGCGGACCCGAAGCTGCTGGAGACCTACGCCAAGCTGGGCATCCCGCTCACCGAGCAGAAGATCCTGGCCGGCGTGGCGGTGGACGCCATCTTCGACAGCGTCTCGGTGGGCACCACCTACAAGAAGAAGCTCGCCGAGGAGGGGATCATCTTCTGCTCCTTCGGCGAGGCGGTGCGCGAGCATCCCGAGCTGGTGCGGAAGTACTTGGGCTCGGTGGTGCCGGCGTCCGACAACTTCTTCGCCGCGCTCAATTCCGCCGTCTTCAGCGACGGCTCCTTCTGCTACGTGCCGAAGGGGGTGCGCTGCCCGGTGGAGCTCTCCACCTACTTCCGCATCAATTCCGCCGACACCGGCCAGTTCGAGCGGACGCTGATCGTGGCGGACGAGGGGGCGTACGTGAGCTACCTCGAGGGGTGCACGGCGCCCAAGCGGGACGAGAACCAGCTGCACGCGGCGGTGGTGGAGCTGGTGGCGCTGGACGGGGCCACGATCAAGTACTCCACGGTGCAGAACTGGTATGCGGGGGACGCCGAGGGGCGGGGCGGGATCTACAACTTCGTCACCAAGCGCGGCAAGGCGGGCCACAACGCCAAGGTGAGCTGGACGCAGGTGGAGACCGGTTCCGCCATCACCTGGAAGTACCCCAGCGTCATCCTGCAGGGCGACAACAGCGTGGGCGAGTTCTACTCGGTGGCGGTGGTCAACGGCCGCCAGCAGGCCGACACCGGCACCAAGATGGTGCACATGGGGAAGAACACCCGGTCCACCATCGTGTCGAAGGGGATCAGCGCGGGGCAGGGGCAGAACAGCTACCGCGGGCTGGTCAAGGTGCTGCCGGGCGCGGAAGGGGCGCGGAACTACACCCAGTGCGACTCCATGCTGGTGGGCAACCGCTGCGGGGCGCACACCTTCCCGTACATCGACGTCCGCAACCCGACCGCCTCGGTGGAACACGAGGCCAGCACCTCGAAGATCGGCGAGGACCAGATCTTCTACTGCAAGCAGCGCGGGCTCAACACCGAGAACGCGATTTCGATGATCGTGAACGGCTTCTGCAAGGAAGTGTTCAAGGAGCTCCCGATGGAGTTCGCCGTGGAAGCGCAGAAACTGCTGGGGATCAGCCTCGAGGGGAGTGTCGGGTAATGCTGGAAATTCGCGCCCTCCGCGCCAATGCCGGAGAGAAGGAAATCCTCAAGGGCATCTCGCTCACGGTGAATCCGGGCGAGGTACACGCCATCATGGGCCCCAACGGCTCCGGGAAGAGCACGCTGGCGCAGGTGCTGGCGGGCCATCCGGCCTACGAGGTGACCGGCGGCACCGTCACCTACGGCGGCGAGGACCTGCTGGACATGGAGCCGGAGGAGCGGGCCCAGAAGGGGGTCTTCCTCGCGTTCCAGTATCCGGTGGAGATCCCCGGTGTCTCCAACGCCTATTTCCTCCGCGCCGCCTACAACGAGATCCGGAAGTCGAAGGGGCTGGAGGAGCTGGACCCGATCGACTTCATGGACGTGCTGGAGGAGAAGCTCAAGGTGGTCGAGTGGGGGCCCGACATCATGAGCCGCGCGGTGAACAGCGGCTTCTCGGGCGGCGAGAAGAAGCGCAACGAGATCCTGCAGATGGCGGTGCTGGAACCGAAGCTCGCCATCCTGGACGAGACCGACTCGGGCCTCGACATCGACGCGCTCCGGATCGTGGCGGCCGGGGTCAACAAGCTCCGCCACCCGGAGCGGGCCACCATCGTGGTGACCCACTACCAGCGGCTCCTCAATTACATCGTGCCCGACCGGGTGCACGTGCTGGCGGATGGGCGGATCGTGAAGTCGGGCGGCAAGGAGCTGGCACTCGAGCTCGAGGCCCGCGGCTACGAGTGGGTGGGCGACGAGGCGCCGGCGGGAGCGGGGGCGGCGTGAGCACCACCACGTACGAGCAGCAGTTCGACCAGGCCAGCCGGAACGGCGGCGCGGAGCCGGCGTGGCTGGTGCCGGTCCGCCGGCAGGCGTTCGAGCGCTTCCGCTCCACCGGGTTTCCGTCGGCCCGGGACGAGGAATGGCGCTTCACGCCGGTGACGCCGATCGCCTCGGCTGCGTTCGTGCCGGCACCCAGTGCGGCCGTCTCGGCGGAGGACTTGGCGCCGTTCGTCTTCGGGCATCCCGAGTGGCCCCGCCTGGTCTTCGTGAACGGGCGGTTCGACGCCGGCCTCTCGCAGGTCCCCGCCCTGCCGGCGGGGGTGCGGGCCGGGAGTCTCGCCGCGGCGGTGGCGCAGGATCCCTCGCTGGAGCGCCATGTCGCCCGGCACGCGCCGATCGAGACCAGCCCGTTCACCGCGCTCAACACCGCGTTCATCAAGGACGGCGCCTTCGTGCACGTGCCGAAGGGCACGCTGCTGGAGGTGCCGGTCACCGTGCTGTTCGTGAGCACGGCAGAGGCGACCGACGCCGTCACCCATCCCCGCAACCTCTTCATCATCGAGGACGGGGCGCGGGCGTCCATCGTGGAGAGCTACGTCACGCTGGAGCCGGGCTCGAAGTACTTCACCAACGTGGTGACCGAGGTGATCTCCGGGGCCGGCGCCTGGACCGAGCACACCCGGATCCAGCGCGAGAGCGAAGGCGCCTATCACATCGGCCGGACGCACGTGGAGCAGGCGCGGGACAGCCACTACCGCTCCTTTACCCTGGCCATGGGCGGCGCCCTCTCCCGGCACAACCTCGACGTGCACCTCAACGCCCCGAACGTGGAGACCCTGATGTACGGTCTCTACCTCACCCGCGGTGAGCAGGTGGTGGACAACCACACCGCCATCTTCCACGACCATCCCGACTGCCGCAGCTGGGAAGTGTACAAGGGCGTGCTGGAGGGAAAGTCCCGCGCGGTATTCAACGGCAAGGTGTTCGTGCAGCCGGCGGCACAGAAGACCGACGCCAAGCAGACCAACCGGAACCTGCTGCTGTCGCCGCACGCCCGGGTGGACACCAAGCCCCAGCTTGAGATCTTTGCGGACGACGTGAAGTGCACCCACGGCGCCACGGTGGGGCACCTGGACCAGGTGGCGCTCTTCTACGCCCGGAGCCGCGGCATCCCGCGCGCCGAGGCGCTGAAGCTGCTCACCTACGCCTTTGCGGCGGAAGTGGTCTCCGAGGTGGCGCTGGAGCCGGTGCGTGCCGAGCTCGATCGCCTGGTGCTCGAGCGGCTGGGCGCCCTGGAGTGATGCGATGACCACGGCCGCCCTGCCCCGTCTCGATGTCGAGGCGATTCGCCGGGACTTCCCGATCCTGTCGGTGCCGATGCATGGGCGGCCGCTGGTCTATCTCGACAGCGCGGCCTCGAGCCAGAAGCCGCGCGCGGTGCTGGACGCCGAGCGCGCGTTCTACGAGACTACCAACGCCAACATCCATCGCGGCGTCTACGCGCTGAGCGCCGAGGCCACGCGCCGGTACGATGCGGCGCGGGCGGCGGTGGCGGCCTACCTGGATGCGGCGCATTCGCACGAGGTGATCTTCACCCGCGGCACCACCGAGGGGATCAACCTCGTGGCGCAGAGCTGGGCCCGCCCCCGGCTCAGGGCCGGTGACGAGATCCTCATCACCGAGATGGAGCACCACTCCAACATCGTGCCGTGGCAGCTGGTGGCGGAGGCGACCGGCGCGGTGCTGAAGGCGGCGCCGGTCACCGACGCCGGCGAGCTGGATCTCGATGCCTTCGAGCGGCTGCTCACCGGCCGCACCCGCGTGGTGGCGGTGGGGCACGTCTCCAATGCCCTCGGCACCATCAACCCGGTGCGCCGGATCGCGGACCTGGCCCATGGTGCGGGCGCGGTCCTGGTGGTGGACGGAGCCCAGGCGGCGCCGCACCTGCCGCTCAGCGTGCGGGAGCTCGATGCCGACTTCTACGCCTGTTCCAGCCACAAGATGCTGGGCCCCACCGGCGTCGGCGCGCTCTACGGGCGGGAGGAGCTGCTGGACAGCATGCCACCGTACCAGGGCGGCGGCGACATGATCAGCACCGTCACCATCGCGAAGAGCACCTGGGCGCCGCTGCCGGCCAAGTTCGAGGCGGGGACACCCAACATCGCCGGTGCGGTGGGATTGGGTGCCGCGGTGGAGTACATCGAGAAGATCGGCCGGGACCGAATCGCCGAGCATGAGCACCAGCTGCTGGCGCTCGCCACCGACCGTGTCACCGCGGTGCCGGGGCTCCGGATCATCGGCACCGCCCCGCTCAAGGCCTCGGTGCTGAGTTTCGTGATGGAAGGCGTCCACCCGCACGACATCGGCACCGTGCTGGACAGCGAGGGCGTCTGCATCCGCGCCGGCCACCACTGCGCCCAGCCGCTCATGAAACGCCTCGACGTACCGGCCACGGCGCGGGCGTCGTTCGCGCTCTACAACCAGGAGTCGGACGTGGACGCGCTGGTCGGGGCCCTGCAGCAGACCCGGAGACTGTTCGGCTGATGGCCACGATGAACGAGCTGTACCAGGCCGTCATCCTGGACCACAACCGGACGCCCCGGAACTTCGGCAGGATGGCGGATGCCAACCGGCACGCGGAGGGGCGGAACCCGCTCTGCGGTGACGAGCTGTCCGTCTGGCTCAAGGTCGGCGCCGATGACCGGATCGAGGACGTGAAGTTCGAGGGCTCGGGCTGCGCCATCAGCAAGGCGAGCGCCTCGCTCATGACCGGCGCGGTCAAGGGGAAGACCCGCGCGGAGGCGCTGAACCTCTTCGGGCGGTTCCACGCGCTGGTGACCGGAGAGCCGGAGGATGCCGACGCGCTGGGCAAGCTGGCCGTCTTCCGTGGCGTGGCGGAGTTTCCCGTGCGTGTGAAGTGTGCAAGCCTGTCCTGGCACACGCTCAAGGCGGCGCTGGAGGCGCCGGAGAGCGTGGTCAGCACCGAATAACCCGCTTGAATCCAGGAGTCGATTGACGATGCCTTACCCGGAACCGATGGTGGCCCCGATGCGGGCCGAGATGACCCGCATGGGTGCAACCGAACTTAGGAGCGCCGACGCGGTGGACGCCACCCTGGCCAGTCAGCACGGCACCATGCTGGTGTTCGTGAACTCGGTCTGCGGCTGCGCCGCCGGCAACGCCCGGCCGGCGCTTGCGATGGCCCTGGGCAGCGAAGTGAAGCCGGACCAGGTGGTCACGGTCTTCGCCGGCCAGGATCTCGAGGCCACGGCACGGGCGCGGCAGTACTTCGCCGAGTACCAGCCGTCGTCGCCGTCCATGGCGCTGCTCCGGGATGGCGAGGTGGTGCACTTCGTCCACCGGCACCAGATCGAGGGCCGGAGCCCGCAGTCCATCGCCGAGAACCTGGTGCAGGCGTTCGAGAAGTACTGCGGCGCCGCGGCCTGACCGTGCCGGGACATGTCTTCCACCCCGGTCACGAGGAGCTGCACGGCGTCACGGTGATCGTGACCGGGCTCTCGGGCCGCACCTACGTCGGGCGGTATCACGAGCGCAACGAGCGCGGCGTGGTGCTCAAGGACGTGGGGATCCACGAGTCCGGCAACGGTCTCCCGCTCGCCGACTGGCTCGACCATCAGCGCAAGTTCGGCATCCGGGTGGACGAGCGGGCGCTGGTGGTGCCGGGGGATGAGGTGGCGGGGATGGAGCGGCTGGAGCCATAGCTCGTGAGTTCCTCGGGATTCCTCATCCTGAGGGCGCGCAGCGACCGAGGGAACTGCCTGGGCTGAGCTCAGGGCCGGGCCAGGCAGATCCTTCGCTTTGCTCAGGATGAGGAGTACCTTCCACGATCCTCAACTCCGATCCCCATGCCCGTCCTCGATCTCCAGCACGTCACCAAGCGCTTCGAAGGTCACACCGCCGTCCACAACCTGAGCTTCTCCGTTCCTGCCGGCGGCATCTTCGGGCTCCTGGGCCCGAACGGCGCCGGAAAGAGCACCTCCATCCGGATGGCGATGAACATCATCACCCCGGACGAGGGCCGGATCACCGTCCTCGGCGAGCCGGCGGGACGGGAGCTCTCGTCCCGCATCGGGTTTCTCCCGGAAGAGCGCGGCCTCTACAAGAAGATGCCGGTGCTGGAGCACCTCACCTTCTTCGGCGAGGTGAAGGGGCTCACCCGTGCCGATGCGCGCTCCCGCGCCCGCGGGTGGATCGAGCGGCTGGGGCTGGCGCAGTGGGCGGACAAGCCGGTCGAGGAGCTCTCCAAGGGGATGCAGCAGAAGGTCCAGTTCATCGGCACGCTGCTGCATGATCCCGAGTTCATCGTGCTGGACGAGCCGTTCAGCGGGCTGGACCCGGTGAACAGCCTGGTGATGCGGGAGACGGTGGTGGACCTCGCACGGAGCGGGCACACCGTGCTGTTCTCGACCCACATCATGGAGCAGGCGGAACAGCTCTGCGACCGTATCGTGATCATTGCCCGGGGTGAGAAGGTGGTGGACGGCGCGGTACGGGACGTGAAGCGGGAAGCCGGCACCCGCGAACTCCGCGTGGTGGTGACCTCCGGCCAGGATGCCGCACGACGAGTGCTGGAGGACCCCCGCTGGGCCCCGTCCCTCAACGATCAGGGCGCCACCTGGCGGGCGCAGCTTGCCGCCGGGGTGGCACCGGAGGATCTGCTTCGCACCCTGGTGCAGTCGGGCGCCGCGGTGGCCGAGTTTGCGGTGGAGGATCCCTCGCTCGAATCCATCTTCATCGCGCGGGTGGGCGCCGAGGCGGCCACGGCCCAGCGGATCGAGGAGACGCACCATGCATAAGGTGCTCGCGGTGATCCGCCGGGAGTTCATGACCCGGGTCCGCTCCCGCGCCTTCGTGATCAGCACGGTGCTGGGACCGGTGTTCATGATCCTGATGTTCACCATGCCGATCCTGCTGGACCGCCGGGACACGGCGCCCAAGCAGGTCGCCGTGCTGGACGGGGTGCAGGACGGCTTCGGCCGGCTGGTGGCCACGCGCCTCTCGGCGGAGATGCGGGACACCGTGCACCAGAGCCGCCCGCGGTACATGGTGCAGTACGTCCCGACCGACGCCGCGCACTTCATCGCCACGCGCGACTCGCTCGTGGCCCTCACGGGGGTGCGGCAGCTGGGCGCCGCCTCGCTCGACGGAATCCTGGTCATCACCGATTCCGCCCTGGGCCAGGGGATGGTCCGCTACCTCGGCGTGAATGTCGGGAGCCCGGGAGACATGAACGCGCTGGAACGGAGCCTCCGCTCGCTCGTGATCAGCGGCCGGCTCAGCCATGCCGGGCTCGATCCGAAGGTGGTGCTCGGCGTCATGCGACCGGTGGACCTCCGCACCCTCAAGGTGAGCGAGGGGAAGCTCACCGGCGAGAGCGGCGAGGCGTCGTTCATCCTCGCGTACGCGATGTCGTTCCTGCTGTACATCGCGCTCCTCATCTACGGCATCCAGGTGATGCACTCGGTGGTGGAGGAGAAGTCCTCACGCATCGTCGAGATCCTGATCTCCAGTCTCTCACCATTCCAGCTGATGCTCGGCAAGGTGGTGGGGGTGGGCCTGGTGGGGCTCTTGCAGCTCGGCATCTGGGTGGGGACCGCCACGGCGCTCACGTCGTTCAAGGTGAAGATCGCCGCGATGCTGGGCGCGTCGCCGGCGTCGCTCACCTCGCTCCCGATCCCGACGGTGGCGCCGGACCTGCTGGTGGTGTTCCTCCTGTTCTTCATCCTCGGATTCCTGTTCTACGCGTCGGCGTACGCGGCGGTGGGCTCGATGGTCAACTCGCCGCAGGACGCGCAGCAGGCGCAGATGCCGGTGACGCTGTGCATCGCCGCCGGCCTGATCCTGATGTTCTCGCTGCTGAGCGAGCCGAACGGGTCGCTCGCCCGGGTGATGAGCTACGTGCCGTTCTTCGCGCCGTTCGTGACGCCGGTCCGCTACTCGTTCGGCTCCATCACCTGGTGGGAGGTGGCGCTCTCGATTCTCGCGATGCTGGCGGGATTGTTCCTGATGAGCGCGGTGGCCGGGCGGATCTACCGGGTCGGGATCCTCAAGTACGGCAAGAAGGCGTCGTGGGGCGAGGTGTTGAAGTGGGTGCGGCAGTAGGGCGCTCGCGCGCCGCGTCACCCCGGCGCACGCCGGGGTCCAGTGCTCGATGATGGTTGTCATGCAGATCTCGCACCCGCCGCGTCACCCCGGCGCACGCCGGGGTCCAGTACTCGATGATGGTTGTCATGCAGGTCCCACACGCGCCGCGTGACTTCCGCTCGCGCGCCGCGTGACTCCGCGCGCCTCCGTTCGCGCTCATTCCCGGTGATCCCAACGAGCCCGGCCGCTCACTGACGCGCGCTCCACCACGCGGCTCCGCTCGCCCTTTACCGAGTCAGTCAGCTCGCAGCTCGTAGCTCGCAGCTCGCAGCTATGTTTCCCCCATGTCCCATCCCTACCACGTCATCGTCATCGGCGGCGGGCATGCCGGCACCGAAGCGGCGTGTCTCGCGGCGCGGATGGGTGCGCGCACCCTGCTCATCACGCAGAACATCGAGACGATCGGGCAGATGTCGTGCAATCCCGCCATCGGCGGGATTGCCAAGGGGACGGTGGTGCGGGAGGTGGATGCCCTGGGCGGCATCATGGGACGGGCGACCGACCGGGCCCGCATCCAGTTCCGCATGCTCAACCGTTCCAAGGGCCCCGCGGTGTGGTCTCCACGCGCCCAGTGCGACCGCGGGCTCTATCGCCGAGCGGTGCGACAGCTGCTGGAGCGTCAGCCGTCGCTCGAGATCGTCCAGGGTACCGTCGCCCGATTCATCACTTCCGGCTCGTTAATAACCGGTGTCACAACACTGGATGGACGGATATTCGATGGTGTCTCCATTGTCGTGACCGCTGGGACCTTCCTGCGCGGCCGGATCCACATGGGGACCGAGGTGCGGATTCCGGCCGGCAGGGCCGGTGACCAGGCGTCAGTTGAGCTTTCAGAAGCGCTTGTCCAGCATGGACTTGTGATAGGACGCTTCAAGACCGGCACCCCGCCAAGAATTGACGGTCGGACGGTGGATTTCACCCAGCTGGCACGACAGGACGGCGATGCGGAGCCGTTCTGGTTCTCCTTCCACGAGGGGAGCGAGCATCCGGCCCAGCTTCCGTGCTGGCTCACCTGGGCTGGTGCGCCGGTGCGAGAGATCATCCTGGAGAACCTGGAAAAGTCGGCCCTCTACGGCGGGGCGATCAGCGGCCGGGGGCCGAGGTACTGCCCGTCGGTGGAGGACAAGATCGTCAAGTTCCCGGGGGCGGAGCGGCACCAGATCTTCCTGGAGCCGGAGGGGCTCGAGACCAGCGAGATGTACGTGAACGGTCTCTCGACCTCACTGCCGCCGGAGGTGCAGCTGGAGATCCTGCACGCGGTGCCGGGGCTGGAGCAGGCAAAGATGACTCGGCCCGGTTATGCCATCGAGTACGACTACTTCCCGCCGACCCAGCTGAGCCGGACACTGGAGCTCCGACAGATGCCGGGGCTCTTCCTTGCCGGCCAGGTGAACGGCACCACCGGATACGAAGAGGCGGCCGGCCAGGGGGCGCTGGCCGGAATCAACGCCGCTGCCCGGGCCCTGGACCGCGAGCCGCTGGTCATCAACCGGGACGAGGCCTTCATCGGAACGCTGGTGGATGACCTGGTAAGTCGTGGCGTGGACGAACCATACCGTCTCTTTACATCCCGGTCGGAGTACCGGCTTCTGCTCCGGCAGGACAACGCTCTCCGACGCCTGCTGCCGGTGGTGGAGCGGTACGGATTGCTGACGGAGGCCGAGCTCCGGCAGACGCACGAGCGCCTGGAGCGGGAGGAGCAGATCCTGGCTGTTTCACGTGAAACAGCCATCTCGCCGGAGCAGGCGCGGCCAGTTCTGACCGAGGCTGGCTCAACCGAGCTCCGGGAGCCGGTGCGGATTGCCGAGCTGGCCAAGCGCCCCGGTGTCTCCCTCGGCCGCCTCCTCGAGGCTGTCGGGATGGGGACCGGCGGGGAGGAGGAATGGGCCGAGATCGAGATCAAGTACGGCGGCTACCTCCAGCGGGAGCAGGAGGCCGCCGCCCGCCTCCGCGAGATGGAAGACTTCCAGCTCCCGACCGAGCTGTCCTACCCGTCGCTCTCGTCGCTCTCCTTCGAGGCCCGCCAGAAGCTCGACGCCATCCGGCCATCCTCCCTTGGCCAGGCCGGCCGAATCCCAGGCGTCTCCCCGGCAGACCTGCAGGCGCTGGTGCTGGCGGTGGTGCGAATGGGGCGTTTCACATGAAACATCCTTGGAATCCCGCCTTCCACTCCCCATATTGAAGCGGCCGTACCCCTGAATCCATGTTCGTGCTTTCGTCTCTTCGTGTTTTCGTGTATAATTTATTGTCCTGCAAAAACATACACACGAAACCACGAAAGTATGAAGGCACGAAAGTCCTCTAACAGGGCTTCCGCGTACGCATGTCTCGCATCATTGCGATTGCCAACCAGAAGGGCGGCGTCGGCAAGACCACGACGGCGGTGAACCTCGCCGCCTCCCTCGCGGTCGCCGAACGGCGAACGCTGCTCGTGGATGCCGACCCCCAGGGGAACGCCACCAGCGGTTCCGGGGTGGACCGGAGCGCCATCACCCGCACGCTGTACGACGTGATGGTGGACCGGGTGCCGGCCGACGCCGCGATCATGAAGCATCCGGTGCTGCCGCATCTCGATGTGCTGCCGGCCACGCAGGATCTGGTGGGTGCCGAACTCGAGCTGGTCAACACCGAGGATCGCGAGGCGGTGCTGCGCGATGTGCTGCGTCCGGTGCACGAGCACTACGACTATGTGCTGGTGGACTGTCCCCCCTCGCTCGGCCTCATCACGCTCAACGTGCTCACCGCGGCGCAGGGCGTGATCATCCCGATCCAGTGCGAGTACTACGCCCTCGAGGGCATCTCCCAGCTGCTCAACACCGTGCGGCTGGTGCAGCAGAACTTCAACCCGGGCCTCGCGATCGACGGTGTGCTGCTCACCATGTACGACTCGCGCCTCAACCTCTGCCGCCAGGTGGCGGAAGACGCGAAGGAGTACTTCGACACCCAGGTATTCCGGACCCCGATTCCGCGCAACGTGCGCCTCGCGGAGGCGCCCAGCTTCGGCCAGCCGATTCTCCTCTATGACGTGCAGTCGGCCGGTGCCAAGAGCTATCTCGCGGTGGCCCAGGAGCTCATGAAGCGGATCGAGACGGAGGCGGGCACGCGCTCCCGCGAGCTCGCCTCATGAACGCTCCCGGCGGGCGCCGCCTGGGGCGCGGCCTCGAATCGCTGCTGGGCCCGATCTCCCGCGAGCAGGCGCAGGCGGAGGGGTCGCTGCGGGAGCTGCCGGTATCCAGGGTGCGGCCCAATCCCTACCAGCCGCGTACCCACTTCGATCCTGCCGCGCTCGAGGAGCTGGTCGCCTCGATCCAGGCGTCGGGGCTCCTGCAGCCGATCGTGGTTCGCGAGCGCACCGGCTACTACGAGCTCATCGCCGGCGAGCGGCGGCTCCGCGCGGTGCAGCAGCTCGGCTGGGAGAAGGTGCCCGCGGTCATCAAGGACGTGGATGACCGCACCCTCCTCACGCTCGCCCTGGTCGAGAATCTCCAGCGCCACGATCTCTCGCCGGTGGACGAGGCGGCGGGCTACCAGCGCCTGCTCGATGAATTCCAGTTGCCACAGGCGGAAGTCGCCCGGCTGGTCGGCCGCAACCGGAGCACCGTCGCCAACCTGCTCCGGCTGCTGAAGCTGCCGGACGAGGTGCGCGCGCTGGTACACGAAGGCAAGCTCAGCGAAGGCCACGGCCGGGCGCTCCTGGCCCTGGAGACGCCGGCGCAGATCAGCCGTCTTGCCCAGCAGGCAGTGGCGCACGGCTGGAGTGTGCGGGAGACGGAAGCACGGGTGAAACAGGGGGGCCGTACCATCGGTCCGCTTACGCGCCGGACCACGCTTGCCACCAGTGCGGAAGCCCGCCGGATCGAGGAAGCACTCCGTCAGCGCCTTGGCACCGACGTGACAGTGACGCAAAAGCGAAAGGGCCGAGGCCAAGTTTCCCTCAGCTACTACTCGAACGACGATCTCGCGCGCCTGCTCGAGCTGCTGCTCGGCGCGCCATGGGAAGGATGAACCCACCGGCACGCCGGCGGTATGTGCACCTGCTGGTGCACCACGACGGCGCGCCCGCATCCCGCAGCTGGCGGGTGCCCCTCGGTCTGTACCGCGGTGCGCTGGCGGCGGCGGGCGTGGCGGTCCTCGCGGTCCTGGCCGGCCTCATTCTGCTGGGACCGATGGCGCGGGCCGCCGGCAAGGTGCCATCGCTCGAGCGGCGGGTGCGGAACCTCGAGGCGGACAACGGCCGCATCACCGATCTCGCCAGGGCACTCGACAGTCTGCAGCAGGCGTACGAGCGGGTGCGCGGCATGGTGGGGGCTGATGTGGTTCCCGACCTCGCGACGGTGGCGGCGGAGAGCCTGCCGGTGGCGCCGGCGATCGAGGCGCGGATCACCCAGGCACCGCTGCCCACCGGTGCCACGACGCCGCAGTTCTGGCCGCTCCGCGATGCCGGGTTCATCACCCGCGGCCTCATCGCCGACAGCAGCTCGGACGAAACCCACCAGGGGGTGGATGTCGCCGTCGCGCTGGGGACACCGGTGCGCGCCGCAGGAGGCGGGACGGTGTACCAGACCGGCGAGGACGCCGACTACGGCAAGTTCGTGCTGGTGCAGCATCCCGACGACTATCAGACGATGTACGGCCACCTCTCCCGCGTGCTGGTGGACCGCGGCCGCCCGGTGCAGGCCGGCGAGGTGATCGGGCTGTCCGGCAACAGCGGCCGGTCCACCGCTCCCCATCTCCACTTCGAAATCCGCAAGGCGGGCAAGAGCCTCGACCCGCTCAGCATCATCAAGGAGGGACGCTGATGGCGATTTTCTCGACCTCGGACCCGGACGCGAGCGAAGGGGCCAAGCCGCCGTTCAACCGCCGCAAGGGGGATGGCGTGCCGCTCTCGATCATCGCGCGCGACATGAACATCACCGGCGACATGGATACCCAGGGGGTGGTGAAGGTGGAGGGCCGGGTGAAGGGAACCATCCGCGCGGCGGCTCAGGTGATCGTCTCGCCCGGCGCCACCATCGAGGGTGACCTCCACACCAAGGAGGCGGTGATCGCCGGCGAGGTGCAGGGCACCATCAACGCCTCGGAGCGGGTGGAATTGCAGGCCTCCGCGCTGGTGAAGGGCGACATCGCGACGCCGAGGATCGCGATCCTGGAAGGGGGGCGGGTGACGGGGGCGGTGAAGATGACGGACGAAGGGCGTTGATAAGTTCGTAAATCTGTGGACAGGATATCGTTGTGTGACAATCGGATGGGCGGACATGTGGCGCATCGGAACGGGGAATTCCACTCCATGAAAGTGCTGTGGCGGTGTGCCGTTGCTGTCACGGCACTGGCTTCGATTTCATGTGCGAAGCCGGAAGGTCACCACGGGTTCCGGGTCGCGCTGATCACACCCGGTTCCATCGCCGACGCCGCGTGGAACTCGTCCGCCTACCATGGTCTCCTCCGCATCCGCGACTCCCTCGGCGCCGAGATCAGCCATGTGGAGGCGGGTACTCCCGCGGCGCAGGAGGAGGCACTCCGCACCTACGCCGCCCAGGGCTATGACCTGATCATCGGCAACGGGTTCGAATTCCAGGAGCCGTCCGAACGGGTGTCGGCCCAGTATCCCGGGCCGGTCTTCGCGGTGAACAGCGGCGCGCGGGTGCACGGCCGGGTGGTGCCGCTGGTCTTCCAGATCCAGGAGGCGACCTACCTCGCCGGGATGGTGGCGGGCGGCCTGACGAAGACCGGCACCATCGGGTTCATCGGCGGGGTGGAGCTGCCGCCGGTGGCGGCGGGCTACCGGGGCTGGGTCAACGGCGCCCGCGCCGTCCGGCCCGACGTGAAGACCCGGGTGACCTACCTCAACAATTGGGACGACGCGGCTGCCGGCCGCGAGGCGGCACTGGCCCAGATCCGCCTCGGTGCCGACATGATCCACCACAACGCCGACGCCGCCGCCCTCGGCGTCTTCCAGGCGGTGAAGGAGAGCCCCGGGGTCTACATCTTCGGCGCCAACGCCGACCAGCGTGCCCTCGCGCCGGAACGGGTGATCGGTTCCGCGGTGATCGATCTTCCGCACGCCTTCCTGCTCCTCGCCCGCGCGGTAATGGACTCCGGCTTCCAGCCGGCGGTGGAGTCGTTCGGGCTCAAGAGCGAGGTGCTCAAGTACGTCCCCAACCCGGCACTCGATTCCCTGGTGCCGCCGGCCCTGATGGCCCGGGTGCGCGCCGCGGCTGATTCGATCAGCGCCGGTACCCTGGACCCTGCCCGCCCGCTCACGACGCCATGAGCACTGTCGCGCTCGCCGACATCGTCGCCTACCTGGACGACTATCTCCGCATCGGCGAGATCCCCGATTCCCCGAATGCGGTGAACGGTCTCGAGGTCGAGAACCGGAGCGGCACGGTGGACCGGATCGTGGCGGCGGTGGACGGGGGGCTGCGGACGGCGGACGGGATGGGCGGGGCGGGCGGGACGGATGAATCGCGCGTTGGGGCGCACGATCCGCGCGTTGGGGCGCACGATCCGCGCGTTGGGGCGCACGGCCGTGCGCCCCTACTGATCGTGCACCACGGCATGCTGTGGGACGGGAACGTGCCCATCACCGGGCGGCGGTACCGGCGGCTACGGGCGCTGATGGACGCGAACGTGGCGCTCTACGCGGCGCACATCCCGCTGGACGTGCACCCCGAGGTCGGGAACAACGTGGTGCTCGCCGAGCGGCTGGGGGTGCGGATCGAGGGGTGGTGGGGCGAGTACCGCGGGAT
>DASTBA010000100.1:0-7073 GCA_035712285.1 Gemmatimonadales bacterium
AACCTCGACATGATCGAGGCCCAGCGCATCTGGCGCGGGTGGGTGGTGGGCGACGTGCTCCAGATGGTGGCGCTCATCCCCGTCCTGCACTACACCGGCCACTCGGCGCGGGCGTGGGTGGACCGGCGGATCGCGGCGCCGCCGCGGCATGCCTTCCGGTTCTCCCGCGCCGCCGCGCTCGTGGCCGTGGTCGTCACGGTGCTGGCCGTCCTGGTGTTCGAGGGGGTGCGGCTGGCGGTGCACGCCCTGGACCTCGCCCCGGGCACCCTCACCGCCGGCGGCCAGGAGCTCCTGCCGCGGCTCCGGGAACTCGCGCTGTTCGTGGCGCTGCTGTTCGGGGTGAGCGCGCTCACCACCACGACCTTCGCCGCGGCGCTGGCCCGGATCGGCGAGCGGGAGCGGGGCG
Source organism: Gemmatimonadales bacterium (assembly GCA_035712285.1). Taxonomy (GTDB): domain Bacteria; phylum Gemmatimonadota; class Gemmatimonadetes; order Gemmatimonadales; family GWC2-71-9; genus CAMLHP01. The sequence continues at coordinate 407 of DASTBA010000100.1, forward strand.
CCGCCCAGCGCGACCCGCTGACCGGCTGCTTCAACCGGCGGGCCTTCCCCGCGCTCTTCGAACGCGAGGCGGAGCGCAGCCGGCGCCTGGGGCGCGGGCTCTCGGTCATCTACTTCGACATCGACCACTTCAAGCGGATCAACGACACCCACGGGCATGAGGTGGGCGACGACATGCTCCGGCACCTGGTGCAGGTGACCGAGGCCGGCAGCCGCGAGCACGACGTCCTTTTCCGCTGGGGCGGCGAGGAATTCGTGCTGCTGCTCCCCCACACCCCGCCGGACGAGGCGGCGGTGCTGGCGGAGCGCCTCCGCCAGCGGGTGGCGCTCACGCCGCTCCCCCGCGAGAAGGCCGCCGCCATCGCCACCACCGTCAGCCTCGGCACCGCCGGCACCACCACATTCCCGGCCGATCCGGCTGCCATGATCTCGGTGGCCGACACCGCCTGCTATCTCGCCAAGCGGCTCGGACGGAACCGGGTCGAGGATGGCACCCGCCTCAGCGCGGAGATGATGACGGCGCCGGCACCAGGCACGCCGTGACCCTGGCCCACGCGCGCGAGAAGCTGCTTGGCTATCTCCGCCAGCACTGGCTCGCGTGCAGCGCGATCGCCCTGCTCCTCGGCGCGACATTCGTGGCGGGCTACGCCTTCTCCTGCGGCTTCGGCGGCTGCCCCTCCACCGAGAGCATCGAATCCTTCCAGCCACGGGAAGGCAGCCCTGTCCTCGACCGGAGCGGGGCCATGCTCGGCCGGCTCGAGTACGTCCGGCGGGTCAACCTGCCGCTCGATAGCATGCCGAAACTGCTGCAGGACGCGTTCATCGCCGTCGAGGATCGACGCTTCTACCAGCATCATGGCGTGGACTGGCGCGGCGCGTTCCGCGCCGCCTTCCGGAACGCGCGCGAGCTGGGCGTGGCCGAGGGGTTCAGCACCATCACGATGCAGGTGGTGCGGAACGCCTTCCTCGCGGACCGGGCGCAGGAGCGCTCGCTGGGCCGGAAGCTGATCGAGGTGGTGCTCGCGCGCCGGCTGGAACGGCACCTCTCCAAGGACCAGATCCTCCAGCTCTATCTCAACATCATCTACCTCGGCAACGGGGTGTACGGCGTGGAGGCGGCAAGCCGCGACCTCTTCGGCAAGCACGCGGCCGAGCTCACGCTGCCCCAGATCGCCACCCTTGCAGCACTCCCCAAGGGCCCGACCTCCTACGATCCGCGCCGTCATCCCGAGCGCGCCCTCGCGCGGCGCAACCTGGTGCTCGCCCTGATGGCGCGGGAGCGGTACATCACCGCGGCCGCGGCGGAGAAGGCCGAGCAGGCACCGCTGGCCGTGAAGAAGAAGGGCTGGTATCCGGCGGCGGCGCAGGTGGACGCGCTCGACCCGGTCCGCCAGGTGGTGGATTCGGTGCTGGGCGACCGCGCCGATGACTATGGCGACATCGTGGTGCACACCACGCTCGACGGGCGGGCCCAGCGCGCGGCGGAACTGGCGGTGCGCCGCCACGCCGCCGCCATCCAGCGCGGCATCCCCCGATCCCGAAAGGATACCGCCGACGTCGAAGGCGCGATGGTGGCGCTGGATCCGGCGACCGGTGACATCCTGGCGCTGGTCAACGGGAACCGCTACGAGCGCGGCGGCTTCATGCGGGCGCTCGACGCGCACCGGCAGCCCGGCTCCGCCTTCAAGCCGTTCGTCTACGGCGCGGCCCTCGCGGAAGGCTTCACCCCAGCCACCGTGCTGGACGACACACCGCTCTCGATGGAACTCGCCACCGGCGAGACCTGGGAGCCGGACAACTTCGGCGGCGAGTACTCGGGCCGGCTCACCATGCGCCGCGCGCTGATGCTCTCCGCCAACGCCGCGGCGGTGCGGATGGGCGAGGAGGCGGGGCGCCCCAAGGTCATCGCCTACGCGCACCGCCTCGGCATCGCCAGCGACCTGCCCGACGTCCCGTCGCTGGCGCTGGGCTCCGCCGAGGTGACGCCGTTCGAGCTGGTGCGGGGGTACGCGGCATTCGCGAATGGCGGCTACCGGGTGGAGCCCTCGCTGGTCACGTCCATCACGCGGCCCGACGGCACCGCGCTCTGGCAGCGGGATTCGGTCCAGCGGCTGGCGGTGATGGACGCGCGCGAGGCGTTCCAGGTCACTTCGATGTTGCAGTCAGTGGTGGATCACGGCACCGGCTTCGAGATCCGGCGGGAAGGAATCCGCGGGCCGATCGCGGGCAAGACCGGCACCACGAACGACGGACGGGATGTCTGGTTCGTGGGCTTCACCCCCACGATCGTCGCCGGCTTCTGGTTCGGGTACGACACGCCGGCACCGCTCGGGCCGGGGGCCACCGGCGGGCGGCTCGCAGCCCCTGCCTTTGCCGACTTCTACCGGGACGGCTGGGGCGGGCGTGACACAACCGACTGGATCCCGCCCGCCGGACTGGTGAGCCGGGTGATCGATTCCTACAACGGCGAGCTGGCCAACGAGTACTGTCCGGTGACCAATCAGGAGTGGTTCAAGGCGGGCACGGAACCGACGACGACCTGCCAGGAACACACCGCCTCACTCTGGGATGCGCTGGGCGAGGCGGCGGGGGCTATCGGGAAGGCGCTGAAAAACCTGTTCGGGTTCTGATGGGGGACGCCCATACCGGGCGCGTGGCTGTCGGGGCGCACGGCCGTTGGGGCGCACGGCCGTTGGGGCGCACGGCCGTGCGCCCCTACTACTTCGCCCGTTCGAGATACTGCCCCGACCGCGGGTCCACCCGCACGCGCGACCCTTCCTCCACGAACTCCGGAACCTGGATCGTCACGCCGTTGCTCAGCTTGGCCGGCTTGGAGCTCGAGGTCTTGGTGGCGCCCCGCATGGCCGGCGTGGTTTCCACGATGTCCAGCTCCAGCACCGCCGGCAGGCTGATGCCGATCGGCTTGCCGTTCAGCCATTCGGCCTGGAAGACCATCTCCGGCTCCATCCAGGGGGCTGAATCGCCGACCGTTTCCTCGTCCAGGGTGTACTGCTCGTAGGTCGAGGCATCCATCACGTGGACGCCATTGCCGTCGCGATAGAGGACCTGGAGCTCCTTGGTGTCCAGCCGGGCCGTCTCCACGTTTTCGGTGGAGCTGAACCTGGTGTCGAAGGTGTTGCCGGACAACAGGTTGCGGAGACGGACCTGGACGAACGCCCGCAGGTTGCCGGGGGTGCGGTGCTGGAAGTCCATGACGCGGCAGGGCGCGCCGTCCACGTACACGACGTGTCCCTTGCGGATTTCAGAGGCCTTCATGCGAACGGTGCTCCAATGGAGGTACGTGAGTCGGGGGACAAGATAGACGGGAGGGCGGGAAGACGGGAGGCGGAGACCGTGATAACTTCCCGTCTGGCGGTCGAGCCCCCCTTCCTCGGAGCGACCATGTCCGATTCATCCACGCATACCGAAGAACACAAGGTCTCCGGCGAAGGGCTGGTGGCCAGGGTCAAGGAACTGGTACGGGAAGGGAACGTCCGGCGGATCCGGGTGAAGAACGACGAGGGACGGGTCTTGCTCGAATTCCCGCTCACGGTCGGGATCGTGGGCGTGGCGCTGATCCCGATCTGGGTCGCCCTCGGCGCCATCGCGGCGCTGGCGGCGGATTACACGGTGGAGATAGAAAGAAAGTCGTGAGTAGCAGGGGCGCACGGCCGTGCGCCCCTGGGTCTCGCAATTACCTCACCTTCCTCAGCAGCCGCAGGATCTCCGTGTACAGCCAGATCAGCGTCACCACCAGCGAGAACGCGGCATACCACTCGATGGTGGACGGCGCGTGCCCCGCGTTCTGCTCGATGAAGTCGAAGTCGAGCAGCAGGTTGAACGCCGCCAGTGCGGTCACGAAGATGCTGAACCCGATCCCGATCACGCCGCCCTCCTGGATCATCGGGATGAAGACCCCGAAGAGCGAGAGCGCGAAGGCGATGATGTAGAACACGAAGATCGCGAGCGTGCAGGAGACCACGATGGACTTGAGCCGCTCGGTGACCTTGATCGCCCCGGTGCGGTAGGCCACCAGCATGACGAGCAGCGTGGCCACGGTGAGTACCGCGGCCTGCATCGGCAGGCCGGGATATTTCGCCGCGATCACCAGCGTCAGCGCGCCGAGCACCAGCCCCTGGATGCCGGCGTAGATCGGGCCGGTGATCCGGGCCACCTCCGGATCCCGGGCGGTGTAGAGCAGGATGCCGACGCCCATCACGAAGCCCACGATGAAGAGCCCGTAGATCACGCCCTCGCTGAGCCCGATGCCGGGCATTCCCTTCCAGACGTACAGCATCGCCGCGCTCATGATGGCGAGCAGCACGAAGGTCTTGCGCATGACGCCGCCGAGCGTCATGACCGCGCCGTCCGCCGCCGCCTGAACGTGACTCCAGTCTGCGCGCCTCAGCGCGGGATTGCGGGTCGCCGTGGTGCCCATGGGTTCTCCGGCCGCCTGTTGTTCAAGGTGAACCGTAAAGATTGCGCAGCGAGGTGCCGCCGTCCAGCATGACGGATGTTGCACGACGTTCCAGGCAGCGTGATCCGCCGCGGATCGCGAGAGTCGGGCGGGGCGGAACAGGGGCTGGCCCGAGGCATCCAGGCGCCGAGGCGTGGCCGAAGGGCCTGCCTCCCAAGACGTTACGGTGCAGGGAGATGCATGACACCAGGAGGGTTGGCCGACGGCATGGAAATCGCCAATACGGCAGCGGTTTCCGACGATCCGGTGTCTCCCGACCGACTGCAGCAGCCAGGCTTGCCATGTACCGCATCGAACTCCGTGGTGGCGAAGAGGCGATCTACAAGTCCTACGACGAGTTCGCCAAGGCGGTGCGAACCGGCGCCGTCGGCTCGCATGCCCGCATCTGGCATGCGGCATCGAGCAAGTGGCTGCCGATCAGCTTCCATCCCCACTTCAAGAAGGCGCTGTCCGAGCCGGCCGCTCAGCCAGCTCCGGCGGCGCCACCGGTTTCCGCCGCTCCTCCCGCGCCGAAACCGAAGTCGCCGGACCTCGAGTTCATCGAAGTCCCCGCGCCGCCGCAAACCAGCGGGCCGAAGGCGATCGCCGGATCGGTGTTCGCGCCGCCGGCCGCCACCCCGCGCCACATCGAGGCGCTGGTCGCCGCGGCGGACGTGGCTCCGGAGCCGCATGCTGCTCCGCCTGCCGAAGAGCCGCACGACGTCCTGATCGACATCGGGAAGCCGAGGTTTTCCCTACCGTCCCGCCGGACGCTTGGCATCGCGGCGGCCGCGGTGGTGCTGATCGGTGCCGGGACACTGCTGGCGACCCACCGGGCGCCGGCGGCAGCGAGCGCGGTGCCGCCCGACACCACGGCGCAGACGATGGCCTCGACCTCGCTGGCCGCAACTCCCAGCACGCCGCTGGTGGGAGACACGACCGCGGCATCGCACGGTGACCCGGCCACATCGCCGACCATGTACATGCCGATGCCGGTGATTCCCGCCGGTCCTGCCGCGGAAAACACCGGCCGCCGTCAGGGTGACAGCGGGAGCGCCGTGCTTCCCGCCGCGCCGAAGCTGGGCAACCTGGGTGGCGATCGCATGGCGACGACCGCCACCGGCTCATCGGTGACCGCGCTCGCCAACCGCTATGCCGCCGCTCATGACGCCGCCGAGGCGGCGCTGCTCGGCAAGTTCAGGGCGGCGGGCATGCCGGCGCTCTTCGCCGCCGACCGCCTGGGTACCGACCGGGTCAGCGACACGCGGCTCGCCGTGGCCGGCATCGCCAATTTCATCCGCGGCTTCCGGCAGCAGGATGCAGCCATCGAAGGCTCCTATCGGGACAGCGCCGCCCAGGCCGCGTCCAGGTGGAGCTCGGCGGACCAGAAGCAGTGGCAGGGCACGATGAAGCGCGGCGAGTCTGTGCCCGGCGCCCGCGCCGCCGACCAGCTGCTCCAGGACATCTCCTCCTTGCTGGGTGTGCTGGAAGAGCAGCGGGGCGCCTACACCATCAGCGGCGGCACGATCAGCTTCCGCGATGCCGGCGCCACTCTGCGGTACGGAACGTTGCGGCGCCAGGTCACCGGCGGACTCGAGAACGCCGATTCGGCGTCGGTCGTGATCCGCATGCTCCGTCAGGCCATCGGCTCCGGCCGGCCACCGGTGGAGAATTATTCGGAGTAGCAGACCGCACTCTTGCGCATTGGTCCCGCCCTTCCTACGGTAGAGTCGCGTAAGTCATTACCCATCAACAACTTGTGTTGATAAGTCGGTGGATAACCTTCCGCAGCGCGTGGAAAACCCCGCGCACCGTGGACAACCGGGTATTCCCGTCATTTGCCGGGGACGATGCGACACACGATCACGAGCAGGAGTCAGGGCCGGTACGCCCTGAGTGGCGCACAGCCGGACTGGATCGAACCGATGCGCGCGGTGGCCGCTGGTCCGCTCCGCGACGCAGACACATGGGTATGGGAGCCGCAGCTCGCCGGCGCCCGGTGCCTGGCTTTCGCTGCGCACGGCAGGGTGACGCTCCGCTCGGCCCGGGGATATTCCTTCGACGCCGTCCTCCCGCAGCTGGCAACCGCCCTCGGCACCGCGGTGCGGGGCGACGCGATCCTGGACGGCGTCTATCACGCCGGCGTCTACCATGTGTTCGACTGCCTGCACTACGAGGGCGTGTCGCTCTGCCCGTTGCCGCTGGTTGACCG